>CAKQZO010000038.1 GCA_934293835.1 uncultured Lacticaseibacillus sp.
TCCGGTCTCGCACGGCTTTGCCGTACGGCCCAGACCGCCTTACACTCACCACTAAATTCGTCCTGCTTCGCTCTGTGTAACCTCGAATGTGCCGCGGAACCATCGGTTTTACCCATGCGCCCCTTTGCGCTCCTACTCCGCGTTGCACCGCGTTTCGAAGACGACCTTAGACGAGCTTCACTTGTTGCCAAGTGGTGGTGCGTGTTCATTCGCTCCGATTGGCAGTAGTGTTATAATCTGCCTTCTCAATTGCGCTCGAACTTCTGGAACAGGAGAGCCAGCCGGTCGAGGCCAACTGTGAACCGTCTCCTGGTGTGCTGAGGGAACAAGGGAAAGTCGTAGGGCCGGCCAACAGCTCCCCTTCTCAACGCTTGAGGGTATTATTGCACACGATGTAATCGGTTGCAAGCCTTTTTACTTATTTTTTTAAAGTTAATTTCGTCTGTGTTTTTGACGGCTAGCAGATAAAGAAAATGCAAGCATCCCTCCCCAAAGTAACAGGGTGAATGCTTGCGTTCTTGTCAGCTCAATCGTTTAGTTTCTGGCAACTGCTGATACTGTTGCCAGACCGCGTCGGCGCCATATTTTTTACGCAACCGATAAGCTCCGTTGGAGAGACTCTGGAGAGTGGCTGGTGTCCGAAGAAGATTGGTGACTGCGTTCACGACCCCATCCAGATCTCCGTATGGCACCAACATCCCGTTAACACCGTCTTCGATCATGTCGCGCGGCCCGAACTCGATGTCATAGCTAACAACGGGGCAACCATGCGCGAGCGCCTCTTGCAGGCTGATCGAGAACGCCTCGGTATGACTCGTCATCAAGAACAATGCGGCTTGATCGTAGATCGTATCCAGTTTTTCTTTGAACCCCATGAAGGTCACAACGTTGACTAACCCCGCTTTGACCAAGCGCTGTTGCAGATTCTGGAGCAACAATTGGCCTAACGGACCATTAGGGCCACCGTAAACACTCATGTGGGCTTGCGGAAACTCCTGATGTACTCGGATCATCGCTTCGATCGAGTCTTCAATGCCCTTTTCAGTTGAGATGCGGCTGACAACGATGATTTCTTGCGTGCGCCGCTCAGACCACTGCACCCGCTTGGGCTGCGTGACTTCGACACCGACCGGTATCACATACACAGGCTTGGTTTGCGGATAATCGACCGCCAGTGCCTCTTTTTGCTGCTGGGTGCTGACCATGACGGCATCGATATCGCCAGGATTGGCTAGAATTGCCTGATTCATATCGTAGCCATGTTGTTTCGGCTTCATGCTCACCCCGGCCTGCTTCATCACCGCAACCTTCGCTTCTTCTTGAATCCGCTTATAAGCTCGATGATTATTGTGAACGACATAGAACTTACGCGCATCAAGCGGTACTTGTGTCAGAAAGTGTGCCGTATAATCGCGATCGAAGAAGAAGCGGCTTGGCTCCTGTTTGGCTAGCGCCTGCAGAAAAATCCGCTCCAAGTCCATGCTAGTTGGCAAGTCGCCAAAATCCCGCGTCGTGATTTTGGTGGTTCCTCGACCCTTATCGCCGTTGTACTCAAACCGCAACGCCAACTCGCCAGCCGGGGTGTAATACTCTTCGGCAATCATCCGATTACCTGAGGTGAAGAAGCTGGTGCTGGTCTTGAAGCCCCGGGTGTCATAGCTATCCGTCCGCCGCACGCGCCCAGCATCATCAGTCCATAAGACATTGTTGACCGCATTCGTCGGGATATCGTAGCGCACCTGCGCCACGACCTGATCGCCTGCGACGTAATTCACCGCCTGAACATCACCTTCACGGCCGCCGGCAACTGCACGCGTCTTGGCCGGCTGCACCATACTTGGTGTGACCACCGACCGTGCCACCGTGATTGCGTCTTGATACCAGTCGAACATGTTGATGATGTCCTCATCTGCCAATCCCCACAGCGCCGCATCATCATGCGCCATACGCGTGAAGGAGAACCGCAAGATCTTGGCCGGGCGCCCCATCTGCTTGAACAACGCCAAGCGATTCAGCTCCGCGCGTTCAATCCCGGAAAAACGGCGATCGATGCCGTGCCCAATAAAATAATCCATCTCGTCACCCCTTAGAGTTCACCGCCAGGCAATTCGCAATAAGCCTGCCATACCTTGTCCTGATTATACCGCGGCGCCAGCTCATGACACCCTTGGCTCAATGCTTCGTGACGCGGCCGGTCGTTCAACAACGGCCAGATAACTCCGACCAAGCCGCTGGCGTGCTTGTCACTCACCAAGTAGCCGTTCTTCCCGTCGACGATCAGCTCTTGTGCCCCATAAGCCACATCATACGCGACGGTCGGCAAACCCTGCGCCATCGCTTGTTGAATCGGAAGACTGAAGCCTTCTGTGGGCGTTGTCACGAGTAACAGCCCCGCATGCGCATAGACTGCTTGCAAATCTTCTCGATAACCCCTGAAGGCGACTGCACTTGTGGCCTTGGCTTCTTGGAGCCGCATCTTCAGGCGGTGCAAGAACTGCTGATCTTGCTTTCTCAGCGCCGCGCCATAGACCTCAAGCTTCAGCTGAGGAAAATGCGTCCGTAACTCAATGAACGCGTCGATCACTGCATCGATCCCGCTTTCTGGGGTGATCGCGGTCACGGCAACCAGCGTCTTGCGCTCGTGAGTCGCCCAGGCGGTCGGCTTGAGCGGTTCTTGATTGATCCCTGCCGGAATCGCCACCACAGGGACTTCTGGACACAGTGTCTGCACATCTTGGGCCTGGGCTGGTGTGGATACCATGATCGCATCGACCTCTGCGTCAGAGTCCTGTACCGCGCGCAAAATCTGCGCTTCTGCACTCTGAGGCCGGCGATGATCGCGATGCAAAACCACGATCTTGTGCGCCAGCGGCAACCGCAACGCCTCGAGCGGATAGGCATCGTCGAAGAAGAAGCGCGCATCGCCCTGATTGAATTGCATGAGGAAATCACACTGTAGCGCCTGCATGCTGCTAAACTCGCGCCCATCTTTCAAGGTGATCTTCTCGATTTCTCCTGCTTGGTCCGCGGCAAAATCAATTCGCATCGCTAATTCACCAGCCGGTGTATAGTATTCATCCGCCAAGGGCTTACCCGCAGCGTTGCGCAATGATACCCGTGACTTGAAGCCGCGAACATCATACGTATCGGTTTCGACCACCTGGCCTAACGCGTTGGGAACAAGCACATAAACTACCGCGTTCGTGTGCGCATCCAAGCGCACCTGACGCATCAGCTGCCCGTTCTCCCTATAGTTATACGCTTGAATATCGCCTTCGATACCCGCCGGCTCGATCAACGCATTACCCGGCCGCACCATCCCGATCGTCGTTAACTCGGCCTTAACGTCTGTCGCCTTTTGATAGTAATCAAACATGTTGATGAATTCATCATCATAGACCCCAGCAGATGCTGAGGCGCTATGTGCGAGCCGATCATAGTTCAGCTGTAGCAGCTTGACTTGCCGTTGATGCGCTTTGAACAAGTGAAACCGCAATAACTGTGCCTGATAGATGCCGATCGCGACATCTTTGCGTCCAGAAGCGACCAAATAATCCATGCTAATCCTCCGCAATCTGTTGTTGTAATGCGCGTGGTGCCTTCGTCAATGAGAACTTCGACAATAACTTCGCCTGAATCGCCAGACGGCCTGTCCCGTCGTCATCACAGGTGACTAAGGTCAACTCAGGCGTTGCGGTATCGTCGAGAATCTCGACATCGGTCGCCTTGATATATCGCCGTTGATAGATCTGATAGGCATACACGTTGGTCATATCGGTCACATACGCGACCATTCCCACGGTGGACTTGACCAACGGCCCGAACAACACCGTCTCATCTTGGGCCATGTGATGCCCCGCAAGCGCATAATTCTTCTCGCCCATCACCTGATTAGGATTCAGCGTTCCCGCGGCAAAAGATAACTCGGCATTGCCGACCCCTAACGCAATCGGGAGATTGATTCCAACCTGCGGCA
Organism: uncultured Lacticaseibacillus sp.; assembly: GCA_934293835.1. Taxonomy (GTDB): domain Bacteria; phylum Bacillota; class Bacilli; order Lactobacillales; family Lactobacillaceae; genus Lacticaseibacillus. Next base: position 3,977 of record CAKQZO010000038.1, read on the forward strand.
CCACCAGCTTGCCCACGGCCGCGATCGCATGTCGTTGCAGTGACGCTTGGCTAAGCGAACTCAACGACAGCGGTTTGACCGCGGCAAAATTATAGGTCGGCTGCTTCTTCTGGCTGGTCTTACTTTTGGCGACGGACTCACGATTCACGGCGATACGGGTGTGGCTGACCAGCATCGCTGACAACGTATCCTGAAACAAATACAGGCTCAATACCGCTCCCAACACGACTAACAAGAGTGTCGTGATGGCCATGCGTAGCTTCGTCTTCATTCCGCTGCCACCACCTTCAATGTCCATGGCTGAATCATCATGCGCTTCTTGCCTCCCACCATCATCGTTATCGGGCGATTCAGGCTCTCAAGTCGATAGGTCCCCAGCACCCGCACATTCTCGCCTGCCCGCAACAGAATTTGGGCGTTCTCACGGTAATTGCGATTGAGAAAGCTTAAGCGTGAATTTGCCACCGTCGTTGCGGCGAGAATGCTGCTCGTCCCAGCATTCGTCTGTTGGACGTAGGTCACGTTGTTGTCGAACACATATTGTGGCAAGGCCGCAGTTTTGCCAGCATTCGTCAGTTGATAGCTGACCACTAACGTTGGCCGCGCTAAGAAGTCCTGGCTACGATAGTATCTGAACGCCCCGATCTTGAGCTTCTGACTCGTCGAAGGACTAGTCGCCACCGTTGGCGTGCCGATGATCGTTTTGTCAGGCTGAATCGCCTTGCTGCTCCAATAGGTGAAGCCCAGACGAATCCCGGCCGCGACCGCCAGCAACAAGACGATCGTCGCTAAAATAATGTTGATTCGGCGCCAAATCCGCATCACAATACTCCTTAATTTTTTTTACAAAAAAACACCAGCAATACCTTAAGGGTACCACTGGCGTAGTGTTTATTCGACGCTTAATTGCCGCGATTTCAGCTGCGTTGCGGCAACACCCAAACCGCCGATAATGGCAATGATCACTAAGATCATTGGTAGCTCAACGCTCCCGGTCTGCGGTAAGGTGCGCCGCTGAGAAGTTGTCGCCGTGGATGTCGTTGCAGTGGTCTTCGCCTTATTCGTTGTGGCCACCTTCGTCTTCTCAGGTGTGGTGTTGACCGCCACGGTGTTCGTCGCAGAGGTCCCAGCATTGTTGCTAGCGGAACTGTTGTTATCGCCACTAGTAACCGGAAGATTAGGATTAGAAGGATTCAAGACCCCAGTGAATGTCACCACTGCTTGTGAATCTTCTGTAGAATCAGCCTGTACTTGCTGACTAGCCCACAGGCTCAACCCTGCAACGAACGAAATCGCGATTATGCGAATGATTTTATTCAGCTTCATGGGATTCCGTCCCCTTTCGGCGTTTCACCAACAAGATAATCACAATGATCAACAAGAGCACGATCACTGCAAGGATCAGATAGATCCACCATGGAATCTGCATATTCTGCAACGTGTACCGCGCTGCATCAGCAGCAGAAACATGGAAATTCATGGCGAAATGCCAGACTTTAGTATTTGCAAACTGAGGATCTTTGGAGGTATAGGTGCCTTTGAGTGTGTAGTCCCCGGGTGCGACTGTGCCCTTCCAAGGAACCGCTACAGTGAAGTTCGTGTTCGGTGCCAGTGACGAATTGTTGAGCTGAATCGACTTCAGTGCACGGTTTTGACCCTGCTTCGTCACCTTCAGGTCCATCACCCCGTTATTCACGGCGCGGGCCTTCGGGTTCTGGAAGGTCCCCAACACGGCCGGTTGCTGGTTTGGTGCCAGCCCTACCTTTACCTTGTTGAGACGAATGCTCCCTAACTCATCGATGCCGTTAGACAACCTGACGGCCACCGTGTAAGCCCACTTGTTCTTGACGCTGGACTTAGACTTATCCTTCGCGTTGGCTTCGCTCACGTTGATGCCACCCAAGATGATCCCCTTGAATGCCTTTTGAGGCATCGTCACTGGGAAGTGATACGTGGCGACTGTCGCTTTTGGAATCGTGATTACGGCATACTGCTTGGGCACCTTGACGATCTTATCTAGCGGATACTTCATAGTCGAATCGTACTTAGCCACCGGACTGGTGTAGACGATCGTCGCATCAGAGTTAGTTGATGCGGAATAGTCCTGCACCTTCACCTTGATCGGCTTAGCACTATTATTGATGACCTTCAGCTTCAGCGTCGTCTTCTGACCTGGTTGCATCTCCAGATCATAGAACTTGGTGCTATTGTTCACCTGGTATTGATTCTGAATCGGTTGCACGGAAACCGGCACCGATTGGTAATTGCTTGCGGCAGAGATCGATGTTGAACTGGCAAACAGTATCCCGCAAAATACCGCCCCCAAAACCAAAAACCAATTGTGAACCTTACGCATCACTAACGACACCTTTCCCCCATAGATTACTCTTATTAAAAAGAGCCAAGCTCAGTTTAGCATAGTCCCAACCAAGCTGGCTCAATTTTTTAGTCCTTCAGTTATTTAGTGACCACCGTATTACGGTGCAGGAGTTGTTGCAGGAACAACCGCGAGCGTCCAAGTAATGTTAGCGGTGTAGTCACCCTTCAAAGCAACCGCGGAAGGTACTTGCAGCGAAACATCTTTGTCGGCCCACTTTTGCTGAGTCGTCCCAGTCTGGGTAGCATTATTCGTGATCGTCGTTGCAGAACCGCCAGCAGCTACATAAGTGTAGTTAGGCTCAGTCCCACTCAACAGTTGGGTTTTCCCGTTAGCTAACGTGATGGTTGCGCCAGTCAAGGTGTTATCAGCACTCGTGAAGTCGCCGAGCTGAGCGCTTAATTGATAAGCTACATCATCCTTGACCTTTTTGGAGATCTGGGTGAAGACAAAACCAGATCCGTCGGTTGTGGCTTTGCCGTCGCCATCTTTACCCTTAGAAATTGGGTTGTTGATGTCGGCCGTGCCTGCCGCTGCATCACTGCTGCTCAGCAACGGAATGTTGGTTGTACCAGAAGCGTTGGTCCCGAAGTTCAGGCTTGCTGGAATAGCATCCAAGGTCAAATCACCGATTTCACCGGTACTATTGTCTGAGTTGTCACTAGGCGTCTTGGTAGGATCACTTGGGTCGGTAATTGGTGTCGTCTTGTCGTTAGTGAAGCTGACATAGGCATGGCCAGTTTCGGTTGCCGGTGTATCGGAAGTTGCGCCTTCGCCTGCTGCCGCGTTAACGGTGCTGTTGGTAGCGAAGAATGCGCCACCGAGAACTGCTGCGGAGAACAATGCTGCTACGGAAAACTTGCTCTTGTTTGTCATATTGATTTCCTCCAATGTGTGTGTTGGCTTCTACCCCTGTTTTTCAGGCGTGAATTACTTTATGTCTTTATATTAACGAATTTTTGTCCCCAAAAAATTCATCTTTATATAAAATCATTTATCAAATCTGGAAAGTATAGTCCATTGATATGGTTGTATGAACCAATGCTTATCATTAGTTAGGATTAACCCCGTTTGCAAAATAGAACAGGGTCGTCGTTGCCGGCTGGGCCGAATCTGCGGTCACCACCATTGCCGGATAGCTGGCCGGGGCCAAGCTATACTTGCCGTTGGCATCGCGCACGTATGCGGTGCAGCCCGCTTGTGTCGGCACATTGTACACCGGAATGGTCACAGAAGCCGGAGCCCAGCTCCCATACTTGCTGTGCGCCGCGATCGTGCTGACTTCATAGTCGCGGTTGAACGTTTGCGTCTGCACGGTCGGCTTCCCGACCCGGAAGTCCCCACCGACGACCGTCGTCTTGGTGAAGATGCGGTTCACCGTCCGCGCCATGTCTGGCATATAATGCGTCGCAGCCGGATAGATCGTCCACTTCTCGGCGCTCACCACCACCGTGTACGTCGTCAGCTGATCGGCGGCCGGGAAGACGATCCCGCTGGCCGTCGTCGGCACGTTGTCGGCGGTGACGGTCTTGCCTTGCGCCGCGAACACCTGCATCGTCGATTCATACGAATTGTAATCCGACGCAGAGAGACTCGTCCCTGGCGTCCCTTCCCAAGGCTGGGTGTACAAGACCGCGTTGTCGTTGTCGCCATCGACATATTGCACGTTCACATAGCCCTTAGCCGTCTTGGTCGGGGTCGTCGGCGTGGTGGTCTGCTGATCATCTTTGGTCGATGCCCACTTGAAGCCGTAATAGACCTTGCCAGAAGTGAAAATGCCTTGGTAGCCGGCTTCTTCGTAGTGCGTGATCCCGCTAGTCGCATCGCTCACCACGTTGCTGGCAGCCTTCTTGGTGCTGCTGTTGTCGACATAGGTCGTCTGGCCAACATGCGCATCCGTGCCGAAGGGTCCGCTGACCCCTGCGACTTGTGTGTCGTCATCAGAATAGTAATACCCCGTGAGACAACTCGCCTGTGTTGTGTTCTGCTGCGCGACGACTCCGCCGATCAGCACGGCGCCGAACGTTGTGACCAACGCCAGCCCGATATGTCTTTTAATCATAAGCACCCCTCTTATCGTGAATGACCTCAACTACAACATTCAGTGTAGCAAGCCCGGAGGTTGCGGTGCGCCAGCATCCATAAATCTCGTTATTATTTTTCGGAAAACTTCTATATAAGACTATACTTTTAACTCAAAGTCGGTCACTGCCGGCATCCGCGAGACGACGGCCAATGTATTGTTGTCATTTTTCCAATATTTTTTGTTATTTATTCGTCGGCACAAAAAAAGAATCGCACCCACATTCGGCACGATTCTGTATCAGTAGCTTAGATTAGCTACTCTTGGAGAGCTTCGCGCAGGTAGCCGGCGCCAGCAGTTGCTTGCGCGCGTCAAGGATGCGGTGCACCAGCACCTCGCGGAAGCAGCGCATGTCCATGGCGCCTTCCACCCAGCGCACGACGCGCTCGGGATGGTGGCTGAGGCCGGCTGGTGGTGCACTCAAGTCGTCGAGCACGACGACATCCCCCGCCCCGTTGGTTGTCGAGGCGACCCACGGCACGCTGTTGAGGAACTCATACAGCTGGTGGAAGCCCGGTTGCGTCGGCGCGACGCATACCTGCACCTGCACGCGCTGGGCGCGCACGACTTCTTCGAGATACGGCGCGATCAAGTCCGCGGCCTGGTGGATATACCCGCCGAGCTCATCGAGGTGATCGGCATACGCAGACGCCTCAAGCATCGGCGCCAGCGCCTCATACAACAGCGTCTCGAGGCCGGCATCCCCCACATCGCCTGATCCATCGAGCAAGTATTCTTGCGTCTGAGGGAACGGGGCCTCTAATAGAAGATAGCCGAACGTCAGCCGGAACAGATTCAAGCGCAGATCGGGATCAGGGGTCGGCAGCCGGATCGCACCGACCGTCGTTGCGACCTTGTCAACGACCAGCTGGGTCTCAGGCGTCGTCAACAACGCCAGCGCCTGGGCCAGCCGCTGCGGACGCCGCGCCGAAGCGTCGAAGCGCGGCACCGAGATCTGGAAGAAGTTGAAGAACGCCACGGTGCTGGCCGGCACCGTCGCCGGGGCCGTGCCTTGGCGCATGTGTTCTTGATAGATCAGATGATTCAGGTGGGTGAAGAAGCGGTGGTCGGGCAAGCGGAACTGCTTGCTCAGCCGCAGATGGTTGACCGCCAAGAAGTACACGTCTTGCATGCGCGACAAATAGTTCGACCCCAAGATCGCCAGCGCTTCCCGCTCGGCTTGCATATCCGACAAGCGAATCGCAGAGAACGGCCACTCGATGCCACGATACGCCCACCAATACAAGGTGAACAAGAAATAGCGCACACTCATCTCCGGGCCGACGAAGCCCACCTGCGCCAGGCGGAACTTGAGCCCCCAATGCTTCAAGAAGCGGTTGCACGGGCTGAGCTTGCGCGTCATCGTCGAGCGGCTCACATAATGGGCCTCAAGGAAGGTGCTCAGCTGCGGATTCGTCGTCTGCACGGCGTAGTTCAACAACTGAAACAACATGCAGCGCTCGACCAGCCGCGCGCGGTAAGCATCCATGCTCAAGGGCTTGGCGCCTGGCGACAACAGCTGCTTGCGTATCGTCTTGTTGGGCAGCCCGGTTTCGTCTTTGATGTCTGCCACCACTTCTTGGAACACCGAATACGTCGCCTGATATTTGGTATGCATCTGCCTGGCAATGTCGGTGACCGTCAGCTCCTGGTCATGTAGCCGCACGAGTTGTGCATACATCTGATACTTCAATAGATCAGCCCGCTCCAAAAACACCATTTCGTAGGCCATGAGACACCCCCTGAACCTTCAATTACATACGCAATTTAACTCTAGTTTACCCCTTTGCCGCACCGGTGTCATACCACATCCAAAACGCGCCTTGCAGCTCCTGAGTAAACTCAGGATTGCAAGGCGCGTGTTTATCCTTTCGCCGCGCGGCGGGCTTTGGCCAACAGCGCGTTAACGACTTCTTCGCGGAACGACGGAACGCTGACCGCATTAGAGAACCACGTGATGTCCGGGGGCGTATCCGCTGGCATGTCACCGACCCCGATGCGCACATCGGCGGCTTGATCGTCCGCCGTCTGCGCGACCCACGGCACACAGTTGACGAAGCCGGCCATGTCGCCGTAGCCTTCTGCGACCGGCTCGATCGCCAGTTGCACCCGCACCGGCGAAGCCGCGACTGGGCGCAAGAGCTCGACGACATGCTGCGCGAACTCACCGGCGTGTTCGATCAGGTCATCGAAACCAGCCCCTGCAGGCAGCTCCTGGACGGCCGCGATGACGCGCGCGACCTTGTCCGAGGCGGTGGGGACCTCTTCTGGCGCCACGATTTCTTGGGCCTGCGGATAAGGTCCGTGGCACAACAGATAGCCGAACGTCAGCCGCCGCAAGTTGAGTAACTCGGCTTCACTGAGGGCGACCGGGATCGCCTTTTGCAGCTTGGCGACGACCGTCAACACCGCAGGATCGGCGAACAGGGTCGCCTCGTCTGCGAGATCGCCGGGCGTGCGCATCATCTCGTCGAACCGTGGCTGGCTGACCTGATAGAAGTTATACCCCAACATGTCCGTATAAGTGAACGGTGGCGTGCAGTTGCCCTGGCGCAGGCCCAACACGCTGATTGCTGTGCCGAAGCGCTCCAGGCGCTGCGTCAACTGGATGCGGTGATTCTTGCCCAGCCTGAGGTGACTGATGGCGAGGAAGACCTGCATCTGAATCTGTGACACGGGATGCTCGTTCATGATCCCGATCTGCAGGCATTCATCGTGCAGGCGCTTGCGCGTGATCGACGAAAACGGCCAGTAGCTACCGCGATGCGCCCACCAATAAAACGCATAGAGGAAGAAGCGCACGTTCAGCTCGTCGCCGGTGAATTCGAGCTTCGCCAGCCGGAACCTGATACCATAGCGTGCCATCAGCACGTTGGCACCGCGCAGCTTGCGCGTCATCGTCGAGCGGCTGACGAACTCCTTGGCCTCGAACTGCGCCGGCGTCGGATTAGGCGTGGTCACCGCGTAGTCGAGCAGGCGATACATCATGCTCTTGCGCACCAGATACGAGCGGTACGCGTCGAGTCCCAGCGGCATCTTCGCCGCTTCGAGCATCTGCTTGCGCACCTTAGCCTTCGGACGCTTCGTCAACATCACGATATCGGCCAGCATTTCTTGGAAAACGTTGTACACCGGCTGATACGTCGCGTGGGTGATTTCGGCCAGATCAGCGATCGTCACGTGCTGCACGTCTGAGCGCGTCAGCACACAATACAGGTGATACTTGAGTTGGTCGGCACGTTCCATGAAGACATCAGTAAATTCCATCGTTGTTTGACCTCCTTCCCTAGCCAGGCACCGATAATCTCAGTCTGGCCGCTTGCGTATCGGGCGCTGGCAGCTTCACACACTGACCCTAACATCGCCCCTGACCACGGTCAAGCCGACCTGGGCGGTTGTATCGGGTGCGCCTGAACTAATTTCCATATTTCGAATATATCGTATTGAAAAATTTGTACGGTGCATCTTTTATAAAGATCAGTCCATAAAAATGGCGCTAAAAATAACATCACTATAATTATCGAGATTATTTTTAGCTGGAATTAAGCATCGAAAACCTGACACCGCATACATCCGCGATTAATTCGCCAGCCGTGACTTCAAAAATTAAAAACGTAATTCCCCACTACCGATGACAACTGTCAGCCAATCGTCCCTCGCCACCTCCTAGAATCTCACCCCGGTTCTCATGCAACTTTCATCTTGCGTTCACCGGCGACACAAAAATAGGCCGTGACACAAAGTCACAGCCCTGATCGATCCCTGTTCACATCGCCGCCACGCCAGCATCGCCCTTGTGCGTGTGCCGGGCGATCAGCGTCGCGATCAGACTCTCTTGATACGTCTTCAGCTCCAAGGCATTCGTGTACCACATGAACGCCCCGGCATCCGGTTCATCGCTGGTCGTGATCACCAGGTCACTGTTCTGCGGGGTCACGGTCGCGATCCACGGCACACAGTTGACGAAGCCCGATAAGACGTGGTAGCCTTCCGTCACCGGATCGACCGCCAAGCGGACGCGCAGCTGATCGCCGTAGTTCACCGATTGCGCCGGCGTGACGAGTCTGGCGACCGCATAGGCGAACTGGTCGCAATCTCGATGGAAGCCGGCG
>CAKQZO010000039.1 GCA_934293835.1 uncultured Lacticaseibacillus sp.
CGATCGGCGCGCAGGTCGGCACCGCCTTTCTCGTGGCCACCGAAACGCCGATCGCCGAAGCTTACAAACAGGCTGTGCTCGCCGCAACCGATACCAGCACGGTCATCACCGGCCACGCCTTGGGCGATGCGGTGCGGTGCTTGGCCAATCCGCTGACGGAGGCCTACTTCGCGGCAGAACAACAAGGCGCGGATTCGGCTACCTTGCACCGGTTGCTCGACGGTAGCTTGACCCGTGCCATCGCCGGGGATGTCGCGCACGGCACCTTGATGGCCGGGGCCATCGCTGGCCAGCTGACCAAGATCGAACCTGTCAGCGCCATCGTCGCGCGCCTCTATCCGCACTAAGACTGCTTATTTGGCACATAAGGCACGATCAACTTGGCGAGCGCCTCAACGTTGCGCGTCTGAATGTAGATTCGACCTTGGCCGGTGAAGCGGTTGACCAAGCCTTCGCCTGTGGTGAAGCCAAAGGCGCCGCTCGCCGCTTCGATGTGATAGTCCAATGTATCTGCCCAGGCGACGACATGGCTGTTGTCGACCACGTAATCGTGACTCCCGTCGAGATCGACCGCCAACATGTCCCCATACGCGCTGACGAGCATCGTCCCCACGCCGCTGGTTTGCATCACGAAAAAGCCGCCGGTTCCGCCGAACAAAGCGCCGCCGACGTGTTGAGCGATCATCTGATAGCGCGTGGTGCTGTTGCCGGCCAAAAAGGCGCCGGTGTTCAGATACCACTGATGCTGAGCGTCAAGCGTCAGCGCCCGGATCGCTCCAGGATTGGCCGGCGCGATGCCGAGCTCGCCGCCAGCGTTGGTGCCGGTGGCGGTGGTGATGAAGAAGCTTTCGCCGCTGGTCATCGAGCGGCCGACCGCGCTCAACAAGCCTCCCAGCCCTTTTTTACCATTACTATTTATCTTCCCGGCCAGTTCGATGTCCCCGTTGTGGTAGATCATCGCTCCGGATTCGATCTGCACCGCCTCGCCCCGGTTCAGGCGTAAGACGATGATAGGGAACGTGTCGCTTCCTTGCGTCGTATAATCCATCATGATTCCTCCAATAATTAAGGTTACCGCAAGCATACCCTGTCGGCCGGTGCCAAACAAGCGATTCCTGGCTTAACAGTCGCAACCGCTTACGGTACAATGAGACTAGACTGACAATAAGGAAGTAGGTGATTCGGTGTTACCCACGATCCAACTTGCAGACACCACCGTCCCTTGCCTGGGCATGGGCACTTGGTATCTCGGCGAAGGAAGCGCCACCCGGTGTGACCAGGAGATCGCTACTTTACGCGCTGGCATTGATCACGGGCTGACTGTGATCGATACGGCCGAGATGTATGGCGAGGGGCTTGCGGAAACGCTCGTCGGCAAGGCCATCGCGCCATATGATCGCCACGACCTTGTCCTGATTTCCAAGTTTTACCCTTGGCACGCCACCGCCCGCCAATTACGCAAGGCCTTAGAGCAGACCCTGGCGCGCCTAGGCACAGATTATCTGGATATGTACCTCTACCACTGGCGCGGCAACACACCGCTCAAGGAAACTTTGGCCGGACTCAACACGTTGCGCCAAGCGGGCCTGATCCGGGCCTATGGCGTCTCGAATTTCGACGTTGCCGATCTAGAGGCGACCCAGGCGGTCGCCGACTCGGCGATTGCCGCCAACGAAGTCTTGTATAACTTACAGGCCCGCGGTATCGAATACAACTTGCAACCTTACCAAAAACGCCACGGCCAAACACTGATCGGCTATTCGCCGTTCGGCTCTGGGCAAGGTGACCGCATCCGTTTACCAAGACCACTGCTGGCCTTGGCCCGGGCAAAAGGCCTCTCTAGCCACCAGCTCATGTTGGCGTGGGTCCTGCGCCACCGCGACTTGCTGGCGATTCCTAAGGCCAGCACGATCGCCCACATGCAAGACAATCTCGGTGCTTTAGCGGTGACTTTTACCCCAGATGAACTGGCGCTGATCGATCAATATTTTCCGGCGCCTACGACTAAACAACCCTTGACGATGATTTAACTGGAGGATTTAATATGAACATTTTTGTTATCGGTGCTCATGGTCAAGTTGGCCAGCACGTTGTTGATACCTTATTGGATAACGATTATCGTGTCGTCGCCGGCTACCGCGATCCCGACACTCAGGCGCCGGAGCAAACCAATGCCCAACTGCGGACGGTCACTTGTGACCTCACCGGCAGTATCGCCGATCTCGCCGCGGCCATGACCGGCTGTGATGCTGTGATCTTCGCCGCCGGCTCACGCGGCAAGGCGCTGCTCGCCGTTGATCTCGACGGCGCGGTCAAGGCCATGGAAGCCGCGCAGCGCGCTGGCGTCGCCCGCTTCATTCAGCTCAGCACCTTGAACGCTGGCGACCGCGCCAAGTGGCCGGAAAGCCTGAACGATTATTACATTGCCAAGTATTACGCCGACGAATGGCTCGCCCACCACACGACCTTGGATTACGTGATCGTACAGCCAACTACGCTCACCAACGATGCGCCCACTGGTGCGATCAAGTTCGACCCGACTTGGAAAGACACGATCACGCGCCAAGACGTCGCCACCGTCCTCGTTGAAGCGATCGAATCCGACCAGCACCGCACCACCATCAAGATCGCCAACGGCAACCTCCCGATCGCTCAAGCATTGTAAACCAGAGCGGAGCTGAGTGCATTTAAGGCGTAGCATAGCGTGTACTAATGACGGAGCGAACTTGTTCGCGCAGACATTAGTGCCGTTAGGCCTAGCCTGTTGCTCAGCGCAGCTCGACGATAAAACCAGAGCGGAACAGGACGGGCTTAGGCATGTGGATAAGGAAGCGTGGACGCAGTGCCAGCGAAGCTGGTGCAAGTCCGCGATTACTTATCTGCAATGCCGTTGTCCTGTGTAGCTCGACGATAAACCAGAGCGGAGCGAGGCCGTCCTTAGGGCGTAGCGTAACGTGTGCTATTGACGGAGCGAACTCGTTCGCGCAGACATTAGTGCCGTTAGGCCTAGCCCATTGGCCTCGCGTAGCTAGCTGTACCCGCATTGCGCCACGCGGCTCGACAATACCCACAGACCTAAGGAGATCCTATTGCCAATTCGCCACATTTTTTCAGACATGGACGGTACCCTTCTGAACTCGAAAGGGTTACTGGCCCAGAGTAACGCTAAGCTGATTTCGGCCGCGCGCATTCCGATGACCTTGGTCTCTGCGCGCGCCCCGATCGAGATGGCGCCGGCTTTCCAGGCACTCAACCTCACCGGCCCACAGATTGCCTTTAACGGCGGCCTGATTTTTCGGCCCAATACCCACTTCGATCCGCTGGTCGCCCATCCGATTACGCCAGCCGCGGTGGCAACACTGTTGGCCCAGATTGAAGCACATTTTCCCAACGTGTCGTTGAGCTTCTATGACCAGCAGCACTGGTACACCAGCCGCATCGACCGCGGGATTCAATACGAGCAGGCGCTGACGGAACAGGCGCCCGAGCTGGTCGTGACCGAAACCACGGCGGCCAAAAGTCTGACCGTGTTCAAGTTGATGATGATCACCTTCGATCTTGCCGAGATGAACGCCCTGAATCGCTTCGTGCTCGACCTGAAGGTGCCTGGTGTCTCGATTCAGCGCTCAGGTGACGACTACTTGGAGATCACCTCTGACTTGGCCAAAAAGTCGCACGGAATCCAATACCTGTTCGACCACGCCGGTTTGGTGGCGCAAGACTGCGCCGCATTCGGAGATGGCCACAACGATCTACCGATGTTCAAAGCCGTCGGCACGCCGATCGCCATGGCCAACGCCCAGCCGGAGGTCAAACAGGCCGCCGTGCACACCACGACTTCGAATGACGACGACGGCGTAGGCCGCGGGATTCGCGACTTTTTGCTCCAATAATAATCACGCCAAAAATCCGCCTAAACGCGGCTCAAGCTTGACCCATTTAAGCGGATTTTTCTGTTTGTCAAAGCAGCTTATTCACACACCGCAACCGCCGCGCGATTGTCACGGTGAGCCACAAGGCGCCGGGCGCCGTCATCGCCTCTTTCACTTGAATGGAGACATTTTACAACGTGATTGCCATCTAGTGAACCTTTTTTTCTTTACGAGTTACTAATCAATCGCACGATCACAACTTGACAGCCATCAACAAACCTGATAGCCTACAAACTAATCATACACGGAAAAGAGTGAAGCCCTTGAAGTAAGCCCATTGACGAATTTGTACCCGACCCGCACGCGCATTGGCGACGTCTGGACATTTTGTGTTCAATGGACGAACTTCCTTAGGCTGACTTCACGCCTGAGGTCTAGCATTCGCTAGGCCTTTTTGCATGTCGAACAGCAGGAAGCCCCTTCGCGACTCGGGTCCCGCAACCATTGGAGGACACCATAATGTCGACAATTACGATCAAACATCTCAACTTTGCCTATGACGGGCAAACCCCATTATTTTCTGACGCGAATTTCTATCTGGATACCAACTGGCACCTCGGGCTGGTCGGGCGTAACGGCCGCGGCAAGACGACCCTGTTGCGCCTGTTGCAAGGCCAGCTCGATTACACCGGCGAGCTCAGCGTCCCGGTCGCCTTGACCTATTTCCCGCAGCCGATCACCGATCCCAGCCAGCTGACCCTGTACGCCTTGCAGGAAACCAACGACTTCGAGCAGTGGCAGCTCGAGCGGGAGTTGAACCTGATGGGCATGACCCCTGACTTGTTGTGGCGACCATACGCAGAGCTGTCTGGTGGCGAACAAACCAAGGTGCGGCTGGCATTGCTGTTCACAGACACCGAGCATTTTGCCTTGATCGACGAGCCCACCAACCACCTCGACGGCGCGTCGCGGGCCTTGGTCGCCGATTATCTGAAGCGTAAATCCGGCTTCATCGTGATCAGCCACGACCGCCATTTTCTCGATCAAGTCACCGACCACACCCTCGCCATCGATCGCCAACAGATCACGCTGTATCAAGGCAACTACGCGACTTATGCTGACGCCAAGGCGAACCAAGACGCTTCCGAGCGCGCCGAAGATCAGAAGCTCCGCCGCGACATCCAGCGTCTCGAACAAACCGCCGCGGAAAAAGCCCGATGGTCGGCCTCGCGGGAAAAGGATAAGTATGGCGATCGCCACGTCAAAAACTCGGGCGGCATCCCTGACAAGGGTTTCATCGGCGCCCGTGCGGCCCGCGTTATGCAGAAACACAAGAACCTCGAGCGCCGTATGGACAACGAGATCGCGGCCAAATCCGAGCTGCTGAATAATATCGAATCCGTGGCGCCGCTGACGATCAACACCTTGCCTGATCACCACTCGGTCTATATCCATGCCGATCAGCTCCAACTCGGCCACGACGGGACGCCTTTGTTTGCCCCTATCAGCTTCGACGTCTTGCCCGGCGAGCGCGTGGCTTTGGTCGGCCCCAACGGCATCGGCAAGTCCTCGGTGCTGCGGGCCTTGGCCGGCCATTTTACCGGCGAGGGCACTGGCACCTTGACGCAACCTCAACTCGCGCTCAGCTGGGTGCGCCAGCAGATCGACAACCGTGGAACGCTCGCCGCCTTCGCCACGGCGCGCCACCTCGACTACCAGGCCTTGTTGAACAACCTCAAAAAGCTCGGCTTAGAGCGCGCCAGTTTCACGACCCCCATCGAGCTGATGTCGATGGGGCAGCAGAAGAAAGTCGAGCTCGCGGCCTCCTTGGTCACGCCGGCCAACCTGTTGATCTGGGATGAGCCGCTGAATTATCTCGATCTCTACAACCAAGACCAGCTGGCGGACAGCATCCTCCAGTCGCGCCCGACGATGCTGTTCGTCGAACACGACGCCGACTTCATCGCTAAGGTCGCGACGAAGGTGATTAAATTAAACCAGAGCGAAGCTGAGCGTATTTAAGGCGTAGCATAGCGTATACTAATGACGGAGCGAACTTGTTCGCGCAGACATTAGTGCCGCTATGCCTAGCGTGTTGCGCCATGTAGCTCGACAAGACGCGAGCGGAGCAGGACGGGCTTAGGCATGTGGATTCGTGCCAGCGGAACTGGTGCAAAATCTCGCTCCTTGACGCCAACAAGCAGTCTTGGTATTCTGATGCCATAGAAAAGCACCGCGACGGCAATCGCGGTGCTTCCGCAGAACCACGAGAGCAGTGGTTCACCTGATTATTCTACTTTAGATAAACGATTACCCGCAGTAAAACCGTCCAAGGTTTTGTGGCTGCGGGTTTTAGTTGGCCATTTTTCTGGTATTCTGTTCAGGCGCCACCATCCCTTCACCCCCGAATTTAGTGACTAATCTCCCCCAACGTGGTACGCTGAAACCGACTACAAACTAACCGTTCATTCGGTGTGGGGACCGGAGGACAATGGAGGAATTCAGATGGCATCGCTATATCACACTTTTGTTCAAAATCACAATGGCTTGACCGGGACCAGTTTTGTTGAAGGTGATGAAGGATTAGCTTTGGGTGTCTCCAGCTCGCTCATCAAGGCGCCAGGGACTAACCCCGAACAGTTCATCGGGTTCGCGTTAGCAACGTGTTTCAACGCCACGATCCGCATCGTGCAGCACCGTCAACAGCAGCCGGAGAACTCGCAGTTGCGCGTCCGCGTCGATATCGAACACGACACCGTCGGCTACCAGTTCGTCGTCACGGCGCAGATCAAGATGCCGGGCTACGACGAAGAAGCCGCCCAGGCGATCATCGCCCAGGCCTTGGCCGAGTGCCCGGTGGCCAAGCTGCTGAAGGACAACGAGAACGTCCACTTCCAACTCGTCGATGACTTCACCGACGACCCTCTGCTAGGGGAATAGCGCGAAAGAAGGTGGCGCCGTGGCGTCTCATGATAAAATTACCTGGCGCTGGCTCCTGTTGTTGATCGTCGTCTTCACTGGCGTCTTTTTCACGACCCGCTACTTCGTCGCCAACGATATCGTCTCTGGCAACTCAATGCAGCCGACCCTCCAATCTGGCCAGCGCCTGTTGTCACTCAAACACAAGCTGCCGCATCGCTTCGACATCATTGTCTTAGATGCCCCCGACCATGCCGGTTCACTGTACATCAAGCGCGTCATCGGCATGCCCGGTGACACCGTCGCCGTCAAAAACGACCAGCTCTACCTCAACGGGCGCAAGCAAGCCGAGCCTTACCTAAAAACCGCCTTTGCCAAGCGCGAGCTGGCGCAATACCAGAAGGCCTATCAGGTCAAGCACTTCACGACCAACTTCGACCTGCGCCACCTGAAAGCGACCCAAACGATCAAGGTGCCGGCGCACAGCTACTTCGTCATGGGTGACAACCGCCCGATTTCTAACGACGGGCGCGCCTTCGGGTACATCACGCAGGCCCAAGTCGAATCCGTCATCATCTGGCGCTACTGGCCGCTTAGCACGGTCAAGGTGCTGTAACAAATAACCCTCAAAGCGGCCGCTTTGAGGGTTATTTGTTGCGCTATTCCGTTGCCTTCAGCGCCGACACCATGTCCACGCGTTGCAGTCGTTTGTGGGTCACCCCCATCACGATGCCGGTGAAGCACGCCATCAACACCGCGGCGACGACGTAACCCGGCCAGTGAATGACCAGCGGGAACATCACCTGCGCCGTCGTCGCCTGCTTCAAGATGTACCAGGTCAGGCCGTTGCCGACGAAGAAGCCGGCGATGATCCCGACGATGGTCAAGACGACGTTTTCCCGTGAGATATACATCGTGACTTCCCGGTCGTAGAAACCGAGCACCTTGATCGTCGACAGCTCCCGGATACGCTCGGAGACGTTGATGTTGGTCAGGTTATACATCACGACAAAAGACAGCAGCCCCGACATCACGATGAAGATCACGACCACCGGCGTGAGGGTGCTCGACATCTTGTCGATCGTGGTTTTCTGATCGGCGACGTAGCTCGTTCCTAACACCGCGTGTGCTTGCAACAATCGGTGCGCCAACTTGGTGCGCTGGGCATCGGATTGGTGATCAAGCCGCACCAGCAAGGCGTTGGTGGTGGCCGCCTGCCCCCAGGCCTGTTGGTAGGCCGTCGCACTCATGTAGAGGTAATCGCCGATGTAATTCTGCGCGATTGCCGCAATCTTGACCTTCGCCGTTTTGGCGCCGGTCAGGTGCACCGACACGCGTTGGCCAGGGGCCACGCCTAGAAGCGTCGCGGTTTTCTGGCTGATGACCGCACCTTGTTGCGGCAAGCGCACCGGCCGCCCGGCAGGGGTCGTCAGGTGCAGATACTGCGAGAACGCCGCGGTTTTCGGGGTGAACACGTTGACCGCCGCGACGCTTTCATCCCCGTAGCGCAGCTTAGCCGTCTTCGCGGCGATCGCGGTGCTACTACGGTATTGGACGCTCGTCTGCAACACTTGGCGCGCCTTGGTCGCGTGGGCCGCATCGCGCAGCGACACGACCGCCTGATAGCGCACGATATCGCCGTACTGCCGCGTGCCGGAAGCGACGATCGAATCGCGGATCCCAAAGCCCGTCATGATCAAGGCACAGCCGCCGGCAATGCCGATGATCGACATCACCATGCGGCTCTTGTAGCGAAACAGGTTGCGGTAGGAGACTTTTTGGTTAAAATTCAGCCGCGACCACAGCGGCGTGATGCGCTCCAAGAGGATGCGCTTGGCCGACTTCGGCGCCTTGGGCAGCATCAACGCCGCCGGGCCTTCTTCGAGCTCCCGCCGGACGACGAAGGCAGCCGCGCCGACTGAGGCAATCAGCGCAAACACCAGGGCCAAGCCGAAGCTCCCCCACTGGAAGCGCACCATCGTCGTCATCGGGATACACTGGTGGTACACCGACAAGATGAAGTGCGGCAGGGTCAGGTTGCCGATCCAGCCGCCGGCCACACCGCCGACAAGCGCCGCGATCAAGGCGTATTCTAAGTAATTCCTAGCGATTTCCCACTTGCCATAGCCCAGCGCCTTGAATGTCCCGATCTGCCCGCGCGCCTCTTCCACCATCCGGGTGATCGTGGTGAACGTGATCAACGCGGCGATCAGGAAGAAGAACACGGGGAAAACGTTGGCGATGGCGGCGATACGCTCGCTGGATTCACCATACGCAGAGAAGCCTGGCAGATCTGCGCGGTCTTGCCAGGTATAGGTGGTCTTGGCCGCCTGCTTGGCTTGTGTGCGCGCCGCATCGAGCTTGGCCTGCGCGGTCTGTAGCGTCGCGGCCTGCTTGGTGAGCGCAGGCGTCGTGGTCAGTGCCCCGCCGGAAGCTTGGGCAACCTGCTTCTCGGCCGCCGCCAGCTGCTGCTTGCCGGCATCGAGCTTAGCTTGTTGCGCAGCGATGGTCTTGGTCGCCTGCTGGTAGACCTCAGCCGTGCGCGTTGAGACGCGCTTGGCGAAGACTGCCTTGAGCCGCTTGACCTTGGTGTCGCGCGCCTTTTCATATTGATCCGCATACGTGTTGGCCCCTTGCAGCGCCTTGAAGCGCACGTTCAGCAAGGTCGCCACCGGCAAGTCGAGTTGGGCTTGCGGGACATAGGCAAAAAAGCGTACCGTGCCGTCGCCGACGTTCGCCGCGCCGCGCAGGCCGTTGTCGATGAATTGCGGCGAGTCCGCAAAGCCGACGATGGTGAAGCTGTGGCGCTTGACCTTGGCATCGGCAGAGAAGGTGAACCGTTGGTTGAGCTTGTAGCCGTAATCGGTTTTGGCCTTCTGGTCTAACACGATCTGATCGGCTTGCCGCGGCAGGTGGCCACTGCGCAGCGCCAGCTGGTTGATGGCCGCGCCGGGTCGATAGCCATACAGCGCGATGGCCTGGGCGTCTTTGCCGCCGGTGGCGTAGGTGAACTTGACGCGCTCTGCCTGCGCCCCGGCGACTTGTTCCGCTTCCTGCACGTCTTTGGCCGTGAAGGCGGTTGTGCTCAGCAGCTGCACGTCACTCAGGTGCAGCGCCTGCACCGTCGTCGTCATCGACTCGTTGAGGCCAGGGCCTGCCGCCCGCACGCCGACGAAAATCAGACAACCCATCAAGATGATCATGATGATGGCGATGAAGCGGCCGCGGCTGGCGCGGATTTCCCGCCAGAGATTCTTGGTCATTGGTTTCATCGCGCTCACCACGCGATCTCGGCGACCGGAGTCGGCTGCGGATTATCCACGACCTCACGCACGCGGGCGTCGTTGATGCGAATCACCCGATCGGCCATCTTGGCCAAGGCCGCGTTGTGGGTGATGATCAAAACCGTCTTGTTGTCGCGGCGTGACGCGTCTTGCAGCAACTGCAACACCTGCTTGCCGGTTTCATAATCCAACGCGCCGGTCGGTTCGTCACACAGCAGTAGCTTGGGATTTTTCGCCAACGCCCGGGCGATCGCCACGCGTTGTTGCTCCCCGCCGGACAGCTGCGATGGGAAGTTGTTCAGCCGTGCGCCTAACCCGACTTGCTTCAAGGTCGCCTCGGCGTCGAGGGCATCAGACACAATCGCACTCGCCAACTCGACGTTTTCCTTGGTGGTGAGGTTCGGCACCAGGTTGTAGAACTGGAACACGAACCCGACGTTGTGGCGCCGATATTCGGTCAGCTGCTTGTCGCTGAACTGCGCGATATCGACCCCATCGATCAAGACCTGGCCCGCAGTCGGAGTGTCCATGCCGCCTAAGATGTTCAACACCGTCGACTTGCCCGCCCCGCTGGGTCCCAGGATCACCGTCAGTTGCCCTTGTTCGCAGGCAAAACTCAGATCGTGATTCGCATCGATCTTGGTTTCGCCCATCTGGTAGGTCTTGTACTCGTTCTTCACTTCAATATATGCCACGTTGTCCTCCTGCGATTCGTCATTGCCATCATTATCCTGCTGTGCGAAAATAACGGCAACGACGAAAATCGCCATCGTGTCATTAATTGAACACTCTGTTGAAAGTATGCTGAAAGGATCGCCTCATGGTCGGAATCAAGAACAATCGCCGGGTCCAATACACCCACCACCAACTCAAAAATGCGCTCATCACCTTGCTTAAGGCCAAGCCACTGGCTCAGATCACGGTCACCGCGCTGTGCCAAGAAGCCGACGTGAACCGCGGCACCTTCTACGCCCATTACGACAACCCCGCGGCCTTGTTCCACGAGATCGAAGCCGAGCTGGTGCACCAAATTCAGCCGCAGATCCGCGGCGACCAGCCCCTGATGGCCTGGCTGCCGAACGTGTTAGCTGTCATTCGTCAGGCCGACACCGCAACGGTCATCATCCTCGAAAACGTCGACGACAGCCCGCTGCTACACAACATCCTCACGCCGCTGCGCGCCCAGACCGCGCGTGAATACACCCACCGCTTCGGCGAAACCGATCCAACCTTGTTGGCGTATTACTTTGATTACTACCTCAGCGGGGCCATCCACGTGATCACCCGCTGGCTGGCCAACGGTGCCAAGGAATCTCCGCAAGCGATCGCCCAGATCATCGCCAACGTGAACGTGACGGTTCCAAGGCCAGGTTTGGCAAACAAAAATCGGTAATGTTGCACCAAATCGCACGCTTTTCGCGGCTATAATGACAATAGTCTCCACGAAAGGACCGAGCCGATGAACGATTTTCACGAAACCCGCGCGAGTCGCCAGCGCCCCCACCGAAACAAACCGCACATTAGCTTCAATTGGCGGCTACTTACCAGTATCTGGACACATCTGTGGCACTTCGCCAACCCGATATTATGGCTACTCAGCCTCGCCGCCATCATCTTGGGTGGCTTTTTGGCGTGGACCCAGCCATCAGGCACGACTGCGCAGACGCTGATCCGTACCGCCCAGAATCAACAAGACCCTGCGGCCGACCAACAGTTCAATGCCCTGCCGCAGACACAACAACTCGCCTTGCTCGCACGCTGGAGCGCGCCTCACGCTAGCGGCAACTACCGCGTCTTCATGGGTGAAGCCAACACGATCTACTTCGAATACGACCCGGCCGCCGATGACTGGTTGGCCAACACCGTCAAGGTCACCGACAACCATGACGGCACCTACCTCGCCCAGACCCCAGACCAGGCGAACGCTAATGCGACCGCCCAAGACGCGACTTGGACAACCACCGCGGCGATTTCTAAGGGCCAGCTGTTGCAGCGCTTCCGCGATGACATCGCCAATTACACCACCCGGCTTGATCTATCGCAGCAAACTAGCGCGAATCCGACCGCACAATGAATCGAGGCTTCTCAATGTCAACCTTACTCACCCATCTGATCACCTTCGGCCAACAACACGCCGGAAGCGGCCCGGCGCAATGGGCTCAGCATCTGATTCAAACCGTCGTGCCTCAGTTCACCAATCCCGCCGCAAGCTTTTTTCTTGGCTGGGGAATCACCTTACTAATTGCTCTGACCCTCATTCAAATCGGCGGTCAAATCCTAAGCAATTGGCGTTATCACCAACAGATGCGCCACGCCCAACAGCAACAACTTCAAGCCCAACGCCAACTCGATGCCCACATCGGCGAGCTGGTCAACTCCCAACGCGCGATTCAGCCCGACACCTTCTTA
>CAKQZO010000040.1 GCA_934293835.1 uncultured Lacticaseibacillus sp.
ATGTGGTGTATTACGCCTTGACGGTGTGGTTATATGAAAGCATTGTGATTAAAAAAGACATTGCGACCGACTGAGCGCGGTACAAATCAAATCGGCCAGTCACTGCTCTGAATTGAGCGGTGGCTGGCCGATTTTTGCGTTATAGTTCGGTTTGGTTGTAAGACAAGACCTTGACGCCTTCGTCGGTCAACGCGATCTTGGAAATCGAGCCATTCAGCGGGGATTCGAGCACCGTGAAGCCGTCTTGCTTGCCGAACTTGTCGACGATGCTGCGGATGGTCGTCCCGTGGCTGACGAGCAAGACGTTGTCGCCGTGCCGGTTCTGCTGACGCAGGAGCTTGAAGCCTTTTTGCAGGCGATTCCAGTAGGTCAAGGCGTCTTCGGCGGCCCCGAAAGGATCGGCATCATGGGTGAAGTCTTTAGACGCGTCAACGCCATACTTGGCGACGATTTCCTTGTAGGTCGGGGCTCCGTGCGGTGCGCCGACCGCATACCAGGTCTTAGGGGAGTCTTCGCCTTCATAATAGCCGTAGAACTGTTCACGGAAAAACGGCGTGATGGTGAGTTCGACGTTGGAGTTCAGGTTCTTGCTCAAGATCGTCTTGGCCGTGTTGGTCGCCCGCATGGTGTCGCTGGCGTAGGCGTGGGTGAAGGTGATGTGTCTGAGCATTGCCCCGGTGCGCTCGGCATCGGCGATGCCTTGTTCGGTCAGCGGTGAGTCTGACCAGCCTTGCATCTTGTTGAAGCGGTTGAACCAGGTTTGCCCGTGGCGCACGAGGTAGACGGTGACTGTTTTCATCTCGATCCCTCCGATTCGTTTGTCTTCAGTGTAGCACAGGTTAGCGGCAAAAGGCGGGCGCAGTATGCTAAACTTAAAGCAGGAAGGGGTGTTGGCGATGAGTAAGAGATGGCAAGACTTGGTGCAAAAATCGGCCGCGCAGTCGTCTGCCGCAGGTTCTGGAGGCTATTGGCTGGGCTCGGCCGCGGTGGCCATAGTCGGAGGCGGCTACGTGGTGTATCGCTTGTGGGATAAGTATCCCTTCGGCGCCGCGGTGGCGGCCGTGATTTTCGTCTTGATCGGGGTTTATGACCTCCGGTTATGGTGGGCGAAGCGGCGTGCGGTGCGTAAACGGCGATGAACATCTGGGTGAAGAAAAACCCGAAGCGCTAGGCATGCCTAGTGGCTTCGGGTTTTTGGTTGGCTTTAGTCATTGAAGTTGTCGGTTTCGACGTCTTGAATGAATTGCTTCAAGTGGGCGAAGTAAACCGGGGCGTTATCGATCATGTGGTGATGGCCACCATCGGGCGTCGTCACGAGGCGCGCGTGGGGGATGTCTTCGGCCATGCGCTGAGCAGACTTCATCGGCATGGTTTCGTGTTCGCCGAAGGTCAACAGGGTCGGCACCGTGATGTTGTGGATCTGGTCGCGAATGTCCCAGTCCTTGAGCTTGCCGGTGACGACGAATTCGTTATCACCTTGGAAGGCCCCGTAGACATCGGTCGCCATGGTCGAAATCAAATGGGAGATTGCAGGCGGCTGTTTGCGATCGACGTAGCCGGCGTTCAGCACGTCAACATACTTTTGGTATTGCGCGTCGTCCCACTTGCCTTCTGCCTCGATCTTTTTCATGTAGCGAACGGCGGAAGGTGGCAAAGCCTCTTCACGGCAGAGTTCGACGTGTTCGAGGTATTCGTTGATGTTGTCGACCATGCTGGAGATGATCGCGCCTTTGAGGTGTTCGCCGTACTTCAAGGCGTACAGTTGGACGAGGGCGCCGCCCCAGCTTTGGCCGATCAGGTAGAAATGATCGATTCCAAGCTTCTGCCGCACTTCTTCGACTTCATCGAGGAAGTAGTCGGTGGTCAGATACTTCTGGTTTTCTGGGTCGGAATAGTCTGGCTGGTCGGAGTAGAAACTACCGAGCTGATCGTACATATGGACTTGGACGCCGAGGTCGGCGAGTTCCTGGCCGAAATTTTCCCAGTATTCGTGCGTGCCACCAGGGCCACCGTGGAGGCACAGCAGATGAATGTCGCCTTGGCCTTGGGTGTTGGTCCACAGGTGGTAGCCGTTGTCCAAGGTGATGATCGTGGTTCCTTGCTTCATCAAAAATCACCGCTTTCATAAATTATGTTAATTGTAGCACTTCCAGGGATGAAATGGCGTGAAAGTGCTGGGTCAGTATGCGTCCCAGCACGCTTCAGTCACGACTTCGTCTTGCCACTCGCTGTTCTGCTTTGTTGCGAGCAAGCTAACGGTTCGCGCACGTTGCCCATCAACGGTCGCAACAAACGAAACGCCATCCATTCCAGATGGCGGTCACCACTCGATATTCAACCAAAGTGAACGGATTGCCATAGAGTGTTCGGTCAAATCCAGAAAGTAAAGCCGCATCGTAACGGTTAAACCGATGATATTTTTCAATGAATTGGGCAGTTTCCATGATTTGACCTCAAAAGTTTAGTTTGCGTTGCAAATTGGATTTTAAAGCGAATTATTTGCAATGTTAACAATGTGTAAAAAACCGGAAATCCCTTAGCTACGGAATTCCCGGTTCGACGGCTTTCGAGTTGTAATCTGACGGTTTGAATGACATCGGATTGTTAATGTACAGCCGTTCTTGGTGCGATTGGAGCGGTTGAATTTGGTTGAAGTGGTACTGAATTTGTACGCAAATATACTTGATTGGTCGTCACTGGTTGGTGGTCTTTTCTGAATGGCGGAATAATTATGACTTATGGACGTGACGCCGGATTGCTTGATATTCTGCACTGCTCAGACGGATTGAATTTTCTTGGAGATTTTTGGCGCTGACAACGAAGCTTCCCACATCTGTAATTCGAACAAGTATTGGATCCTCTGTGGGTGCTAAGAATATTGCTGCTTCTTTTGAGGTTAGACGCTTCATCGCTCGTCCAATTGTACCGGGAATCAGCTTTGCTTCCTCGCTGACACAATTAATTCGGGCCGCCACAGCAAGCAGCGTAGATTTTACTTTGAAATAGCATCCTGTCGTGTTCATAAATTCTCCCATGATTACTTGGCAATCACCGCTAGTCGATGATTTTTTGGCCTTAACCTGCTGTGAGTATTGTCGCCATTTAATAATATGTTTAGTATATAAGCCAGAGAACCCACAGACAAGATTCGCATTAGCCGTGGAAATTAATTTGTAAGGAGGAGAACGCCGCTATGTCCGAAACAATTGGCAGTATTTTAAAAGCTCGCCGAAAAGCAATCAACCGGTCACAAATTCAAGTAGCTACCAATATCTGCTCCCAATCGATGCTTTCTGCGATTGAGAACGATCACTGCACACCGAATGCGCAACTCTTGATTGCACTGTGCAAACGTCTGAAAATTTCTCTAGATACTATCAGCCTCGCGACCAATTATGCTATCAGCGCGTCCCAGCCCCTCAATGATAAACTGACGGCTTTGTGTAATCAGCATCAATATAAAGCACTTCTTGCATTTCTTTTGGATGAGCAGGTCATCCAGTCTGTTCAAGATGATGCGCAGACTCAATCGTACTACTATTACTTAGGGGTTGCACAACTGCAAGCAACTTCGGAACCTGATCTGGTCACAGTCAATCGGACATTACAATTATCATTGGCCAGTGCCACGCCTCTCCAAACGTCACTCACTCGACTTACACAAGCAACATTGGCTTGCATTGCAGTTAAAGCGAACCATTCAGACGTCGCCTTGGTGAAATGTGAGGTGGCACTGGACAAGATTGAGTCAGATCCATACGATGAAAACTTAAATATTGTATTCTATCTGGTTGCACTTGCACATCATCTCCTTGGAAATGAACAGATTGCTTTCACCACAGTGCTCAATGGAATTGAGTTTACTACCAGCCACGAATCTCACTATATGCTGGCGAATAGCTATTACCTGATTGCGACGATCGCCGAGCGATTGGGCCAGGCTGACAAGCGCACCGAGGCCGCTGCGCAATCAACGTTCTTGGCTGGTTTATTCAATGAGCAAGTCTATAAAATCTAAATATCAGTATTCTGATTTTTCAAATTTTAGGGTCTTGGATATGCTGAAGTCATTCTTAATGAGGAGTGACAAGTATATGCAAGACTTTTTTGATAACACAATCACCAGCAGTGCCAGCACCAACGATATTCTGAACATTTTGGTCAATCCACGCCTGCTCACAAAGTGGGATAATGAAGTGCTCCGCCTAGAACCCACTGGCGAAAATCAAGAGTTTATCATCGTCAGGGACCAAGCAGCAATCAACAACACCGAAAGACTAACAGTCAGTCAGATCGCTGACACCATTATTTATGACATCCAAGGCAATCGTCTAAGCTATCAAGTGCAGTTCACCGTTTATACCGCTGCAAGTACCGCCGTCCTCGACCAACGTGTGTTGATTGACGAAAGCAACCTACCACACCTGCCGCTTTCGTTGTTTCGACCGATCGCGAAACACGCGTTGTTGACGAATCTTAGGGCTCTTGCCGTCTTTGCCGAAAGATGGTCTTCGGACATCGAGGAACGCCTATGAAAGTAATCAAACAAACCGATTACTCTGGAATCAGTGGGTTACAAGTCACTGATCAACTCGAGCCCACACTCACCCCAATGACGGCATTAGTCCAAACCAAATATACACCAGTATTGCCTTATGATATTTTGACAGAAGAAGGACAACTCAAGAATATTCGTCCCGTCAGACTTCCCATCACGGTAGGTTACGGCTTTACCGGCATTGTCACGGCTGTTGGGGCGCTTCGATCAGCAAGTTTAGTTGGTCAGCCAGTGCTGGGGGTAAGTCCGAGTGGTGCAGCGCAAGAATTCATCGCGAACAATATTCCACCCATTTTGTTTAAGCTACCAGTCAATGTTGGATTAGATGCTGCGGCAACGGTAATTGGTGGCGCAGATGCTGCACTCATGGCAGTCGATGAACTGAATGTCACAAGCGGTGACGCTGTACTTGTTACCGGCGCCTCGGGAGGAGTCGGTAGCTATCTGATTCAACTTTTGAAGCTACGTGACGCCCATGTCATCGCGGTAACATCGCTGGGTAATATCGAGTTTTGCAAGCGCCTTGGGGCCGATGAGATCGTGGATTACACAAAACCACTAGCACAGCAACTAACCACAATCAGTCAACCAACTAAAATTGTGGATACAGTTGGATCAGACGTTCTATTGAGCATCTTGTCAGCTCATCTAGGAGGCTACGACCTGCTTTCGCTGTCAACGCAGAAATTTCCGCTTGGGAAAATCAACCAATCATTTAGATTTTCGAATGCATCAATTGGTCTGCGCGGATATACGAAACTGTTAAATTTACTCAGTACCGGAAGCCTCCAAGCTCACATCGACTCAATTGTACCGTTTCAGAATATTGGAATCGCACAAAACCGAGTTAAAAACGACCATGTTCAAGGCCGACTACTACTGGCGTACTGAAAGCAAAATGTCCACAGAGACCGCCGCCATGACGACTATCTCTGTGGACATTTTATGTAATTTAACGTTGTAATTTGACGATTTGAATAACGTTGAATTATTGATCTAACGTCATTCTTGGTGCGATTGAGACGATGGGAATCGGCTGAATTTGGACGAAGTGGTAATGATTTGGCACACGAATGTGCTTGGTTGGTCGTCACTGGTTGGCGGCTTTTTTCATTTGGCGCCTGCCAAACAAGGACGCCGAAATCGTAGGTTTATGATGCTGGATTTGTGGATGTGCCGTCAATCTGATTAGGCTCAACTTTCTATACGAACGATTGTCGTCTTCCTCCTTGTAGGCAGTTAGGCGGAGCTGGGCGGGGGCGCAGCCGTGACACGACGAGCTTGCTCGTCTGCGCAAGAATTGAGCCAAACAGCTGGCGAAGCCAGGCTTGGCTCAATTCTTAGTCGGAAAAGCGTAGCTTTGCAGACGGCGCCACAGCGTTCCCGCCCTCGCCCAGCGGAGCCTAACTGCCGGGGGCAACGCACACATCGTCGAGCTACACAGGACAACGGCATTGCGGATAAGTAATCGCGGACTTGCACCAGCTCCGCTGGCACTGCGTCCACGCTTCCTTATCCACATGCCTAAGCCCGTCCTGTTTCGCTCTGGGGGCTAGTTCATTTTTTCCATCTGTTGGCGGATTTCGGCGACGGCGGTTTTGTCGCCGGAGAAGATGATGTGATCGCCTAGGTGAATCTGGGTGTCGCCGTGAGGGGCGATGAATTGGCGGTCGCGATAGATCTGCGAAATCGTGATGTCGTTGACGAAGGGCAGGCTCTTGACCTCCATGCCGGTGAAGCGGCGGTTGTGAACGGTGATTTCGAAGATGCCCGCGTTGGTATCGTCGAGGATTTTCAGCGTCGATGGCGTCTCGATCAAGGAGCGCAGCAGGGAGATCGACGCGTCGATCGTGTTGTAGACCTCGACTCCTGCGGCGCGGAGTTCGTCGTAGCGCGGATTCTGGACGTTTTTAGATTCGAAGCGCGCGATGATTCGTGGCACCTTAGCCGCCAGCGCCCATTGCGCGAGGTCGAAGTTCTTGTCGTGATCGAAGTAGGCGAGCATGACGACGTCAGCGTCATAGGCCCCGGCTTCGGTCAGCGCGCCTTGGGAAAAGGCCGGCATCAGCTTGACGTTGACCTCGGAATTATAGGTCCGGTACTTGGCCGGGTCGTCGGTGTACATGGTGATGTCGTATAAGCCGCGCGATAGCTGTTGGGCGATCGGCACCGTCAACAGGTTGGTGCCGATGAAGTGCACGACCGTCTTCTTGAAGTCCTCTTTTTCGGCGCGGTAGAAGCGGTTGAACAAGATCGGGCTGAAAATACAGGTGATGATGGCCGCCAGCGTGAAGGCGCCGGACTGCTGGCTGGTCACAATGCCGAGGCTACGCCCGATGGTCAAGGCCGGAACGACCAGGGTGATGGTTGTTGAGATCAAGAACGTGCCGGCGATCGCGTTGGTCTTCTGGAAGCGCAGGCGCAACAAGAAGACGAGCATGCTCTTGGCGAGGAAGAAGCCGATCAACAGAATCGGAATCAAGGCCAGGGCCTTGGGATCAGATAGGAGTTGACGCAGGTTGATCTTCACGCCGGTCATGATGAAGAAGATCGGAATGAAGAAGCCGTACCCGAGGCTGGTCAGCTTGTCTTGGGTCTCTTCGCGTGGCCGCAACAGCTTCATGACGATACCGGCGAGGAAGGCGCCTAAGATGTTTTCGGCACCGACGGTTTCGGCGATCGTCACCAAGGTGATGATGAGGAAAAAGGCCAGGCGAATGTCTAACTGGGTGGTCGCCTTGTCGATTCTGGCGAAGAACTGATAGGGTTTGCGGAACCGCATCAGCAAGAAGATTGCCGCGGCGAAAATTGCCAGCAACCACCACACGCTTTTGCTTGAGGAACCGTTGATCGAGGCGTAGACGGTCAGACTGATCAGCGGAATCAGCTCGCCGAGGGCGGCAATCAGCAGCATGGTTTGGCCGAAGGGTTTGGAAAGCAGTTCTTTTTCTTTGAGGGCGGCAATCACGACCCCAAGCGCCACGGTGCTGTACACGATGGTGGCAAATACGGCGTGCGGGAAGAAGCCGGTGAGTTGTAAGATGGTGGCGAAGATGGCTGCCACGGCCAGGATGCTGGCGTAGGCGAAAATGGCTAGGCGCGCCGGGCCAATCTTCGTGTCTTTGGATTGCGGCTTGAACAGGCTGAAGTCGATTTCCATACCGGAAAGAAACATCAAGACGATCACGCCTAGACTCGCCAGTTCCGCCAAGACATCGGTGTTGGCCACCACGCCGAAGACGCTCTTACCGAGGACGATCCCGGTGACGATTTCGGCAACGGCGGTCGGAGTGCTGGTGATCTTGAATTTCGCCATCACCAACGGAATGGCTAATGCCGCAAATAAAATGATTAATAATGACAGGCTATCCATGTGAATTGCCCTCCTTTAATATATCGGTATCTTAACACATCCTGTGTTCAAGATTGAGAATTAGGCGTAAAAGTGTTACTATATTACAACGATTATTTTGTTGATATATGGAGGATGTGCCAGTGGATAAAGAGCAGCAATATGAACAGCATCATCTCGACGGCATCATGGATGAACTCGGTGCGGCAGACAAGCGCCTGACCGCTGAGATCGATCGCACCAAAGCCGAAGAACAGTCGCTGAACAAGAACTTCTTCAACGACTTCTCGATCAACTTGAGTAACGATGCGGAAACCATTGAAACGGCCGCTTCCATTCAGCAACAACAACAGATGCTCGACGAGCGGGCTAACTCGTGGCAACAATCCAGTGCGCAGCTCAAGACCGTCAAGCGTCTGCAGGCCAACCCGTATTTTGCCCGGATCGATTTTCAAGAAGGCAAGGAGAAGCCCGAGACCATCTACATCGGCCTTGGCTCCTTCACGAACCCGCAAGGCAAGTTTCTGATCTATGATTGGCGCGCGCCAATCAGCTCGATTTATTACGACGGCGGCCTGGGGAAGGTGACCTACCAGACGCCAGACGGGCCGCAGACGGTCAACGTCGCCTTGAAGCGCCAGTTTGTGATCGCTAACGGGACGATTCAGACGATGTTTGACACCACCGAGACGATCGGCGACCAGATGCTCTTAGAGGTGCTCGGGGAAAAATCCGACACGCAGATGAAGAGTATCGTCACGACGATTCAGCGGGAACAAAACCAGATCATTCGCGACACCAAGGCCGAGCTGCTGTTCGTGCAAGGTGCGGCCGGTTCTGGGAAAACGAGTGCGGTCTTGCAGCGGGTGGCCTATCTGCTATATCGCTATCGCGGCAACTTGAACGCCCGTCAGGTGATCATGTTTAGCCCCAACCAGCTGTTCTCCGATTATATCGGCAACGTGTTGCCGGAATTGGGCGAGCAAAACATGGTGCAGTTCACCTACTATCAATACGTCACGCGGCGGGTGCCTAACATCGACGTGCAGAACCTGTTTTCGCAGTTCGAGGTCGTGCAGACCCCGGCGCAAAATCAGGTCGCCAAACTTAAGGGCAGCCTGCAATTCTTCGCCGCGACGTCGGCCTATGCGACGGGGCTAGAAGCGGCGGGGATGAAGTTCCGCGACATCCGCTTCCATGATGAAGTGTTCTTCTCCAAGCAGCGAATCCGCGACATTTTCTACTCCTTCAACGCCAACTATCACCTAGGCAACCGGTTGAACGCGACCAAGGAGCGCCTGATCAACATGCTCAATCGCAAGGTCGAATCGACAATGAAGGCCAAATGGGTCCAAGAAGCGGTCGAAGACCTGTCGGGAGAAAGAATCCGGGAGCTGCAGGCGAGTGGCCCGGCCGAGTTCAAGAACTCCGATGAAGAATACCGCTTCTTTGCGCGCAAGATCGTCATGGATGCGTTCCAAGAGATCCAACAGGCGATCGTGCGTAACCACTTCTTGAACGTCCGGGGGCAGTACCTGGCATTCTTGAAGGCGGCAGGCAAGTTCGTTGATCTGGCCGCCTTTGGCCTCGACGAAGCGACCTGGCAGGCCGACGTCGAGGCGTTCTTGGGTGAATTCAAGCAGCGGAAGCTGCCGATGGCTGATGCCACGCCGTATCTGCATCTGTACGACCTGATGACCGGCCGCCACGGTGAGCGCGACATGCGCTATGTCTTCATCGATGAGATTCAAGACTACACGCCGTATCAGCTGGCGTATTTGCGCAAGAGTTTCCCCAAGGCGAAGTTCACGTTGTTAGGCGACTTGAACCAGGCCATCTTCACCAAGTCGGATTCCCACACGCTGATTCAAGACGTGGCCAAGCTCTTCGACCCGGACAAAACGCGGGTGATTCAGCTCACGCAGTCTTACCGCTCGACCAAGCAAGTCACCAACTTCACCAAGGCCATCTTGAAGGCCGGCCAGCAGATCGATGCCTTCAACCGCCAAGGACCACTGCCGACGATCACGGTGCGCAATGCCGAGCAGCCGCTGGTAGCCGATCTGCTCAAGCAGTTGCAGGTCAACGCCGACGCCAAGCAGTCCACGGCCGTCATCGCCAAGACCCTGGAAGAAGCCGAGCACGTCTATGACTTGATGCAGGCCGCCGGGCAAGCCGTGACGCTGATCCGCTCGGAAAACCAGCGACTGGCCGCCGGCGTGATCGTGGTGCCATCGTATCTGGCCAAGGGGCTGGAGTTTGACGCGGTGGTCTTGTGGCAGGCCAACAAGCACTTCTTCCATGAAGAAGACGAACGCGAATTACTGTACACAATCGCCAGTCGGGCGATGCACCGCCTGACGATCCTGGCAACACCTGAGCTGTCGCCGTTGTTGGCCCAAGTGCCGGCGACGCTGTATTCAACGGGTGAATAATAACGAAAAGAGTCTTTGTTGATGTTAATGTCTTTGACGAGAGCGATCACGACCCATCGCGTTTTCCAGGGTCAGATGAACGAGCACGATAGCCTCTTTGGCGGGCAGACCTTGGCGTGGCTAGATGAGAATGCATCGATCGCCGCCCACTATTTCGCCCGCCGTGAGTTGGTGACCGGCAGCGTCGATTCGATGGTGTATGTCAATCCCGTCCGCCTCGGCCATGCGCTGACTTACACCAGCATCGTCACCGGGGTGGGGCGCAAGTCGCTGGAGGTGTTCACGAAGATGGTCGGCGAAGACCTGGACTCCGGCCAGCGCTACCTTGCTGGTTATGCGTTCACGACCTTTGTGTCGACGACCGCCGCCCAGCTGCCTGACCTCGAGCGCGATGACGAGGAAGGCCGGCGTCTGGCGGTCGGTTATGCCAAGCGCCGCGAGGCCAATAAGGCTCGTCGCCAGTTCGTGCCGGAAGTCAGTCTATAAGCAACCCATGAAGCGTGCCCGTGCGGCGCGCTTTTTGCGTGGGCTGGACCGAAAACTCACAATTAGAATTGTTCTAATCTGCGTTAAAGATTGTGCACAGCCGCGGACTTTTTGTGCGGAGCCGTGAATTCACCGTGAAGACGGATACTTTTGCTGCCAAACACGGTAAAATGAAAATATCATGAGATTATGGAGGCGACGTGCATGGAGACGTTAACAGAATTGCGGCATACCGGAGACTACATCATCATGGCCGTAACGGGTCGCGATCGGCTCAACAAGCACCTCGCCGAATTAGGTTTGTTTCCGGGCAAGCGGCTGACGGTCATCCAGACCACGTCAGGAGATTCAGGGATGCTCGTGTACTTTCAAGGCCAGCGGCTGGCCATGTCCGACGAGATCGCCGGCCAGATCAAGGTGCGGCCGTACAATGCGGTCGCGTCTGAGAATGCCAAGCCACTGGCGACCTTCGAGGTGCATCAACAGGGAATCGTGGCCCAGTTGAACGGCGCAGCGGCGCTGCGCCATCGCTTGATGGACATGGGTCTGACGCGCGGCACGCTGATCAAGGTCTACAACGTCGCCCCCTTAGGGGATCCGTTGGAACTGGTCGTGCGCGGGTATAAGCTGAGCATTCGCAAGGCGGATGCCGAAGCGATTCTTGTCGAGGAGGTGGGCCAAGATGCCTGAAGCAACATTAGCTTTAGTCGGTAATCCGAATTCTGGTAAAACGACGCTGTTCAACGCTTTGACAGGCGCCAAGCAAGCAATCGGCAACTGGCCCGGCGTGACCGTCGAGCGCAAGGCTGGGCGTCTGCGTCAAGACAAGCAGGTCGTGATTCAGGATCTGCCGGGCACCTATTCGCTGTCGCCATACAGCTCAGAAGAGATCGTGACGCGGAACTTCTTGCTGCAAGGCGATTTGTCGCGTGTTCTCAATGTGGTCGATGCCACGAACCTGGAGCGGAATCTATATCTGACGTTGCAGGTGATGGAAACTGGGCGGCCGCTGATCTTGGCGCTGAACATGATGGATGTGCTCGCTAAGCAGAAGAACCGCGAGATCAACCTCAAGAAGCTGAGTTACGCGCTAGGCGTGCCGGTGATCGGCATCAGTGCGATGAACGGCACCCATGTCGATGATCTCGTCGCCAAGATGCTTGACCGCGACCCTCAGTGTGGCTGTTATCCTTTTCCCGAATACGATCCGCGGGTGGAGTCGGCACTCAGCCTGATTCAAGATCAGCTGGGGGCATACCCGCAGAGTCAGCGGCGCTGGTATGCGATCAAGTTGTTCGAGCGCGACGAGGA
>CAKQZO010000041.1 GCA_934293835.1 uncultured Lacticaseibacillus sp.
ATCTTGGCATCACGAGTCTGGCCTTGATAAAGCTCAACGAGTGAATAGCTGTCGGCGGTTGCTTCTGTTGGTACGCTGGTAAGACTGAGTTGACCGGGATCTTCGGTAATTTTTAGGGTTGCATAATTGGACATGTAAGTCAAAGTCTGATTATCAATTGTGGTTGTGAAAGTGAGACGTAAGGCGTAAGGTGTCCCAGCCTTTGTGGCTTTGACTGCTTCTGTGGTGAATTTACCAGTAGGAGAAATATTAATCTTTACGTCATTATCGGTCGGATCTTTCTTTCCGGTTCCCGAGCTATTTGTGACACCTGATTCACTGGCGCTGAGATTATATTCATTACTTAATGCACCACTTGCAGGGTCATATTTGAAAGCTGTCCATTTATAGCTCCACGTTTGTCCCTTCGGCAGTGAATTTGAAGCATTGATTGAGTGTAACAATCCCGTAGGCTCAATGGCCGACTTCTCTATTTCAATAGCCTTTAGTCCACCGACTGCGATTGCTTTACGTGCAGTCAAGGATGTCGTCGCTGTGGGCATGGAGGCTTCAATGTAGCCGCTTGCTAGTCCTGACTGGTCAACTAATTCGTTGACTGTATTTTGCTCGGGTGCTGAATATAGTGTGGAAATTCCTGTTGAATGCGCGTCGTCGATCTTGATCTTGCTTCCATCAGAATGCCAACTTACCGTCGTATTAGCCGCAGCAGGGGTGACAGTGGCCTCTGCTGGGTAGGATCCTTGACTTGACATCAAGATTGGAGTTTGCGCGGTAATGTCAAGAGTATCGGGATAAATTGTGTGAGGCGATACAATTACTTTGACCATTGAACTTGCCGAAACAATTGGTGATTGGAGTAATCTGTTCGCGGTTCCGACAAATTGAAAGTAATAGACGCCTTCATCGGCAAATGTGTGCGTTGTAGTGCCGTTGACGTAAGAACGTATGGTCGATGATACAGTTGTAGTAGTGTACGAGTTGGCAGTACCGCTTAATCCATCCGCACTTAAGTCGATTTTCCATACTCGAAGAGTGACCGTTCCGTTTTGGAGTAAGTGCGTCCAAAACTCTTTGGCATAGCTATATGGAATCGTCAACGGAACGTCTTCTTGGGCACCCATTGCTGGGACAGACGGTGTAGGAGGCATGAAACCAGTCTTTGATCCAAAAATCCATGCATTATCACCATCGTCCGTCCGACTCACATACCTATTTGCATCACTACCAAAGTTCACATTCCCTAGTTCGAGTGCTTCGCCCAGCTTTGAGTTATTTTGCTGTCCTTCCTTAGAATCCACGACATTACTTTCTGATTCAGAGGAGGTTTGTGAGTTACGTTCGGTTTCGGGATTAGTTTGCTTCGATGAAGCTTCTTTTGAAACATCTACTGATTCTTGACTGGATCGATTCGAGTCTGAAATGCCTGTGCCTGTGTTTGTGACAGGTGTCTCGGTAGTACCGGTGGACGATTCTTCCAAATTCAGATTTTGGTTCTGCTTATTCTCGTCTGTAGGCATAGGGGATTCTTGGAGATTATTTGTATTCGAGGCCGATGAGTCATCCTCTTCTGTTGCGGCTTGCTGCACTTGGGTTTCAGTTTGACTCTCGTCAAGTGCGTGAACTTGGGTAAGCGGGACTGCCGTTGCGCCGACAAGAATCGTTGCAATCAGCGCGTAGTGCCAACACCTCTTAAGCATAGGCGGCCACCTCCCATGTACGTAGGCGACGACCGAGAACGATGCCACCGTTAACGCCGATGACCAATACCCCTAGCCACATCAGATAGCTGCCAGAGGACCCGAATCCGGGGATGCGGTCATTTTCGGTCTTGTTTACCGGATAGGTGATAACTGGACCGCTAATGCCATTATCGGGATCGACGTTCGTGTCAGGCAAGTTGTTGTGCGTGCCAGAAATTGTGAGTGTTAGCTCGCTAGTGGGTGTGTCACTAGCAGCTACTGACTGTGATGGTAAACGAGAAAATGCAATGAAGCCAATAAAAAGGAATGCCCAGAGCCATTGGTGTTTCATGAGGCTGCTCCTTTCTTCTTGCGGGTAACGACGATGAGGGCGACTAAGAGTGTGATGGTGACGGCGAGGAGACCGGCAATCAACCAGATCAGCCAGTTACGGTCAGTCGATTGGTTCGTGTCGGTTTTGAGTTCGCGCACTGTACTTGCTTTGACGACGAAGGTATCCGTCAGGTGGTAAGTTTTCTTTCCGGAGGTTAATTTCGTCTTGACCGTGTATTTACCTGCCTTTAGGCTGTCTGCTTTGACTGGGATGTTGTGTGCCATGACGGCTGCAGGCGCCATTTCAATATCCTCCAGCGTTGTGTTTGCGATGTTGTTCCCGGCAGCATTCACGACCTGTGTTTTCATCGTGATGTGACCAAAGAAGCGTGCGGCTGCGTTTGTTAACTTGGTGACCACCATGGTGTCCCCGCCAGTTTTGGTTACCTTGGCATCACTGAGTTTCAGCTTGGGCATGATACTCTTTTGGTCGCTACCATAAAGATGAATTGGCATGGACATGGCAAAGGCGTTTTGAACACCGATCCCTTTTTGTTTCTCGGCGTCCAATGATTTGTGGACATATAGCGCACCGAGGACGTCACCGGAGATACCATCTGCCGGACTTTTGATCAGGTAATCGACTGTTTTGCTTTGTTTGGCAGGCACTGTCACCGTTTGTTTCTTAGGTGTCAGCATGTCTGGCAGCTGTGGCTGAAAAATATTGACAGTCGCCATTTTCGGTGAGTAAAGGGTCGTCCCGGTACTTGAGGTTCCGGCCTTTACCGCCGTAACCTCGTATTTTTGGGTAGTCGCTTGCCGGTTGTTGATGGTTAGTGCAATCTTTTTTTGTTCGTTTGCCTTGAGTTGATATTGGACATACGTCTTTTCCTCGGAATCAGGGGCGTTAATGCCGATGGTGAAGCCTGCACCAGCTTCACTGTTAGCGGCATGTGTCGGATTGAGTGGGGTACAGAGCAAGGCGACGAGGGCGCCAAAAAACAAGTAAAGTTTGTGCATCGCATTCACCTCATAAATAAAAGGGTGTTGCAAAGGCAACACCCTGAGCAACTTAATTTTTATAATGATCCAGCGCGACCGCTAGAACGGGCAAGGTTCCATGTAACGGTGGAAGAGAAAATGTCACTTGCGTTAACCGTCAATTCCGTCCGTGGTTGATCTAAGTTGGCAGTCGGCAATTCTGCGGTTTGGATACGCTTGGTTGTACTCAAATCATCTGTAGTTTTTGAAATTTCGACGGGGGTGCCTGTTCCAATCGGATTGTTAGCAATCGTCAATGTGTCATTTGCTCCAGCATTGTTGAGCTTCAATGTAACACTATCAGCCAATTGCTCATCAGAGGTGTTCTTGAAAGCAGTCATCGATGCATTCAAGGTCCAACCCTTGTAGTCGGCAGCGTCGCCGTCATAGCCATCGATCACTTCTAAGTTTTGTTCTTCTTCTTCAAGGTAATTAGTGGTGTCAGGACCTTCTGAGCGGGTAAAGCCATTGCTGATATCAATTTGATCTACTGTGCCAAAGTTGTAGTTGGGAACCGCGGTGAGAACCAGGTCAGCTTTATCTGGATCGTTTGCTTCAACGTTCAGCTTCAGGTCTGACTGATTGTTATCAACATCGGCTGAAACTGGAGCTGTTCCCATCAGTAATGCACCGCCGGCAGTCGCAAGGGTGGCTACGAGGGATGTCATCAAGATACGCTTTGTCATAATAGAACCTCCTGTAAGTTGGCTTGTGTCCTTATCAACAATTTAAGCATAGCAAGTTGCTCGCAGAGGTAGCAGCAATAACGTATGTTGTTAATAAGCTTTTTTGTATGAATATCACGGTTATATTAGGGCATATATAGTGGTTACTGAACATTAGCAATCTTGCGTTTTTTCGCCCCACATCGAGAGCAAAGCGGTATAATTAATGCACAAGAATTCTGCGATTTCGCCACTTTCTCGTGCATCTCACTTTGCTCAGCGGAGGAATTTATCCATGGTTTATCGTCATGTGGACGTTCAGCTCTCATTTCAGTCCTTTGATTGCGGGCTAGGCACGTCGCTTAGCCCTGACAACGAATGGGTTCAACTTGCGTCCATGATTCCTTGGCAGAAACTGGACGAGGCATACCAATCCGTCTTTAATCTGGAGGCTGGTCGGGCTGCTAAGCCATTCCGGATGCTCTATGGCGCAGAATTGATCAAGCAACGTACCAAATTCTCTGATCAAAAACTCGTTGAAGCAATCCGTGATACCCCCGCCTTTCAATACTTCATGGGCATGACGCAGTATGAAGCAAAGCTGCCCTTCAATGCCTCAACGATGACGTACTTTCGCCGTCGAGCGTTCAAAATCTCAGATTTAATTCGTAACATCATCAACGACGAGGTGCGAGAAAAGCTGGAAGCAATTGTCCCCAATAGCCACGTCTTGATTGCGGATGCCACGGCGATGCCAATTCAAATTCAGTTCCCGCAAGATGCATCTTTGCTCAATCGCTCCCGACTTAACCTTGAAGAGATGATTGCGGATATGGCACATGGCGCGGGCATCAAGATTCCGCGGACTTACAAGCGAGAAGCTAAGGCAAAGTGGACTGACTTTTCTCGCCATCCAGGCCGGCAGGCCAAAACTCGCCGCAAACAAATCAAGGCCCAATTGCAATATGTACGCCGCGACTTGCGTTACGTTGATGAACTGTTAAGCCAAGCCGGCGAACAATATTTGAGCGACTGGCAGATTGGCCGACTCGCCGTGATTCGCAAAGTCTATGACCAGCAGCGCTACATGTACGACAACAAGACTCATCGCGTTGAAGACCGGATTGTCAGCTTGAGCCAGTCGTATATTCATCCGATTGTGCGTGGTAAGGCCAAGGCTCGCGTAGAGTTTGGGGCTAAACTGGACTGTTGTGTCGTCGATGGCATCATTGACCTGATTCGATTTGACTTCAATAGCTTCAACGAAAGTGTCGATCTACCGGAGATTATTGACCACTACTGGGACACGTATGGGTGTTACCCCGATGAGATTCTGGTGGACACCTTGTATCGAACTCGAGCTAATATCGCGCTGTGCAAGGAGCTTGGTATCAAGCTGAGCGGGCCAAGGCTTGGCCGCCGACCGAAGAACGTCAGCGCAGCCCAACGCAAGATTGATACGGACGCTGAGAATCGGCGAGGCGAGATAGAGCGCAAGTTTGCCTTCTTGAAGGGCTCGCTTGGGCTAGATTTGGTAAACACCAAAACGGCTGAATCACTAGTCGTTGAGGTAGACACCGCAATCGTGTTGGCGAATTTGATGCTTCTCATGAGGCTGTTTCGTATACCAATTTCCATTGTGGTCACTCGCGGCGGCGAAACCTATCAGATTAACTATAAAGTTACTTCAGAGTTCGGGAAGCCGGTGGCCTAGTTCAGTGCCGACTATATAGGATGAGACTTAACCTTGCAATAATAATTATTTTTGATAAAAATTAAAGTATGTATTTTAAAACAAGTGATAGATTTTGTATTATTTAATTTAGTAGCAACGAATTGGTGCAAAATAAGACCTCACGTAGGAATGCCGAACGGCTACGTGAGGTCTTATTTGGTGATGCACATATTAATATTTATGCTTTCTTGGCGTTCAACACCTGGCCGATGGCCGGGATCTGGCCCAGCGAATCCACGGCGGTGCTTGGCAAGACGACGGTGTTGCTGTCGCCTTTGGCTAGTTCTTCTAGGGCTTCGACGTTCTTATACTTCAGGTATAAGTCGCCGTTGTTGATGAGCCCGGCGTTGATCGAGTCAATCTGGTCTTTGACCGCGGCCGCGAACAGGCGCTGCGATTCGGCGCGGCCTTGCGCCTGCAGAATCTGGGTCTGCTTGTTGGCCTCGGCCTCTAAGATCGCAGCTTGCTTCTCCCCTTCAGCCTTGGCGATGGCGGCTTGCTTGTGGCCTTCTGCTTCCATGATGTTTGCTTCTTTTTCCCGTGATGCCCGCAGGAGCTTGTTCATCGAGTCTTGGATCGTGGTGTCGACTTGGATCGAGTCGATGTTGACGCGATCGACGTTCAGACCATAGCCGGCGGTGGTTTCGGCGATCTGGGAGAACAGGGTCTGGTTGATCGTCTCGGTGCCGTTCAAGACATCGTTCAAGTCCATGTTACCGATGATGCCCCGCAGGTTGGCGCGAGTGTCTTGGACCATCGACAAGACCGAGTCCTTGTTCTGGTAGACATAGGCGTTCACGTCGGTGATGTGATACTTCAAGGTCTCGGAGATGCGCACGACGACGTTATCTTTGGTGATGACCTCTTGTTCGTCGACCTTCAGCGGAATCTGCTTCATGTTGACGATCTCGGTGATGCGGTAGATGAGTGGTGGCACCACGTGGAAGCCTGGATGCAGGGTCTGGACGTATTTACCGAGTCGCTCGACGATGCCGACCTCCCCGGTATGAATGATGGCGACACTCGTGAAGATGATGACGCCGACCACCAAGATTAATAAAATGACGACGATGCCGATCACAATTGAAAACATATTTTCTCCTCCTCAGTAAACGAGCTGGTTATCTGCGCTAACGACGGTCAATCCCAACGCGCCGACAGCGACGACGACAACGATGCTTCCGGCCGGGCTGGCATCGGCGACGCGATAATGGTAATGGATCCCATATAATACGATCTCGCCTTTGGTTGCCTGCGGAAGGGTGAAGCGGGTGTTGATGAGTCGTTCATCTAACATGGCCAACCTCCTCTTGCCTTGCGCCTTAACTTCATCTTAGGCGAAAATCCAGGCGATAGCAATTCCAATCGTAACCGTTTTCCCAGCGCTTACCGCAGGTCGTTTGACAACGTGACAATTTTGTCACCTTTTCAGGTCTGAGATGCGCTACAATATGGGAATGTTGGAGGTGAGTGCTATGCGAGGCAAACGCCCGATCTATGCAGATACATATGCGCGCCGCCACCGCGCGCTTATTGTGAGCATTCTGGTGGTGGCTTTGGTGGTGATCGCCGGTGGCGCCTGGTGGTGGCGCCACAAGAACCCGCGGCCCAGCACCAGTCGCTATCCGTTCATGGGCGTGCGCGTCGATCAGTCACTCGGGGCGCTCAACGCTTCGACCTTGCAGGCTGGAGGCGCGACGTTCGTCTATCTCAAAGCGACGCAAGGGGCGAGCTTCGTCGACGATAACTTCGCCACAAATTACGCGCGCGCCGTCGGGCTGACCGTCGGCGTCTACCATTATTTTAGCTTCGACTCGACCCCGCAGGCTCAGGCCACCAACTTCATTGACCATGTGCAAGGCGATATCGGGACGCTCCCGGTTGGTATCTACCTAACCGCTTACACCACGCCGCCAAAACGATTGGCGCAGAAGGTGAAGACGTTCGTGGCCTTGGTGCAGCAGCATTATGCCTGTTCGGTGGTGTTGATGGGGACGCCCAAGATGTTAGCGCGGGTGCAGGCGGTAGCGCCTGCGAGCCCGCGGTGGGTGATTAGCGCCAAGCGGCCAAGCAACGGGCAGTTCTGGGAGTATGCCGACGCGAAGCTGCCGCACAACGCGGCAGAGCAGACGTATCCAAGCGCCGTTTTCACAGGCACAGAGGCGGCCTTCAAGCAGCTTCAGTAGCGACCTTACAAGAGTGTTCGCGTATTAACTGCGCTGGTTTGGCATAATATGAGGTGAGGTGATTCAGATGAGGCGATTTTTGATAGGGCTTGTGATGCTTGCAGTGATCGTGTTCGGCGGCTTGAAGGTGTTCACCGCGTTCAACTACGGCGGCACGGCGTATTACACCAAGATCACGACGGTGGGCACCAAGATCGCACCGCAAGACGACAAGGGGAATGTCTATATCGACTATCGCTACGACCAGGCGGCCTATACGGCTGATGGGGCGCACAAGAAGCTGGTGTTCAATGCCAACAAGTCGCGACCGTTGCGGCTCGGCGCTTATCTCAAGTTGACCGTCAATCCGAAAAAAGGGGTGACGAGCTGGGAAGCTGTCGGGCCCAAGGCGGTGCCACAGCCGGCGAAGCGCCAGCTCGATTGAGCAGATCGTCGCGTCTTAGGCGCCGAGCGACACGTTTTTTCGATTGCGGCGAGATTATCGGGTGGGTCCAGGCGTTGTGTGCTAAGATAAAGGCAAATCGATCAGGGGGCACACAATCATGAACGTGATTTTTCACATCGACGATCTGGCCAAATGGCCGACACTGCTCAGTAACGTCCAGCATTTTCACGAGTGGTTACTTGCACAAAGCGACAACTCGACGATGGAAGTGTTGATCAACGGCGAGGCGGTGCAGGCCGCGGT
This sequence comes from uncultured Lacticaseibacillus sp., assembly GCA_934293835.1. Classification (GTDB taxonomy): domain Bacteria; phylum Bacillota; class Bacilli; order Lactobacillales; family Lactobacillaceae; genus Lacticaseibacillus. The sequence continues at coordinate 8,328 of CAKQZO010000041.1, forward strand.
CACCGATTCCGAGGTAGACCTCAGCCTGCTGGCGCGAACCGTTAATATCGTGGTGTGTGCCAACTCGCTGCGCCAACGCGATATCACCAAGGCCCAGCTGCAAGACGGACTGACCACCGTTCCTTCAGGCGTGGTCGAACTCGCACAGCGCCAGCACCATGGTTTTGCTTATATCAAGCCGTAGCGAGGCAGATTATTAGGTGATCGAAGGCGACGGTGTTATCCTTAGGTTAGGACATGGCGTTAGTCATGCCTGTACGGCTCTCTCGTCTAGTAGGCGGCCAGGATTGGCTGGCCTTAGACAGCGGCACCCAGGGGGCCAAATCATCGTACCGGCGGGAATCGCCTTGGCGGTTCCCGTACATAGGTAAGCAGTCAGTCCATCATGTTGGGAACAGCTTCTTGTTAAGTGATGTTAACCGACATGTCGATCCAGTCAATTGAACAACCACTCACACGCCTTCCAGCCTGTCGCTGGGAGGTTTTTTTACTGCTGTGCTTATCGGGGTACAGCTGTGCTTATCGGGGTACAAGGGATACAGACGCTGGTCCGGTCTCCGTCCGGTCACGCTTCTTGAAATACGGATTTGAAGACCAGACGGAGTGAATTCCCCAACCTTTCCCCAAAACAAAAACGCCTATTTCTAGACGTTTGTTGTTCCTTGCTTTTCCCTAAATCGGTTAAAAATGCAACGGGAGAGACTCGAACTCTCTACCTATGGTTTAGGAAACCATTGCTCTATCCAGGTGAGCTACTATCGCAGACTAACCTATTATACGGGGTATTGCGGTTGCTTGCAAGATTAGGCCTGCGTGTAGCTGGCGACGATCTGATCGAGCATCGCGATCAGCTGCTTCTTGCGGCTGTGGCCCAGCAACAACACCATCAGCTTCTGATTCCAGTCACGCACAGTGCTGGCGAAGTGACTGGCTTCTTCGTAGGTCACCTCGACTTGACCATCTTGCGTCTCTTGCAGGTCGTAAGAGACGAGGTACTTACCGCCAACCATGTCGGTTTCGAAAGCGTACGTGCGGTTGATGACATTCTTCGTGATCTTGACGCGCCCAGTCATCTTGCCCATCGGCTTGCGGTACTCATAGCCTTGAAGTGCTTGTGGGCGCAGGGTTTCGCCAGTGTTTTGCTTGATGTCGTAAAGCACCGAGTCGATCACCTTCGTGTAAAAATATGCTGCTGGTACGGCCAGTGTCCGTTTGATTTTCAATCTGCTTCCCCCCGGAAAAGATTATTTTTGGCGCCGTTTGCCTTTGTTCTTCTGGTCGCGCAGGCGCTTTTTCTTACGCTTGGGCTGTGGTTTCTCGGCCAGTGGCTTGGCTGCAGGTTTCACGACCGGCTTGGGTTCGGGCTTGGCGACTGGTTCCTTGCGCTCAGGTGCAACCGTCGTCAACTTGCCATCGACCAAATAGCCGCGCCGGATGTCATATTGCGGCACCAGCTTCTTGAGGTCGCGGCGGTCGTGATCGTCGCCGAGTGTGACGACGTAGCCGCTGGCTCCCATCCGCCCAGTCCGGCCAGCACGATGGATATACGCCTCGGCGCGCTTAGGCGCAGCGTAGTTGACGACCGCCGGCAGCTTCTTCAAGTCCAGGCCGCGGCCGGCCAGGTCGGTGACCAACAGTAGGGTCACCTTGTGCTTGCGGAACGCGGCCAAGGCGTTGGCGCGGTTGATCGACCGGTCATTGCGCGACAATACCGCGAACTTCACGGCCTGGTGGTGCAGGATGCTGGCGACCTTCTCCAAGGTGCCGTTGTTGTTGAAGAACACAAGCGCTTGGAAATCGTCGAGGTGGGCCAAGGCCCGCAGCCATTCGACGCGGTGGGCGTTGTCGGTTTGGACGAACAGGTGCTGGACTTCGCCTTGGGTCTTGTCTTGGGCACGCACGTCGATGGTCGTCACCGTGATGCCGAACCACTTATCCAGCTCGTTGAAAATCGGGCTGGCCGTCGCCGAGAAAAAGCCCATCTGCACGTCGGCCGGGCTGGCCATCGTCAACGCCCGCACCTGGTCTAGGCCAGGCTCGCGCAGAAGCTCATCGGCTTCATCGACGACGATCGTCTGCAAGGTGTGCAGTTTCAGCGTGCCGGCGTTCACCAGCTCGAGCAGGCGGCCGGCAGTGCCGACGATCACTTCCGGATGTTTTTTGAGCTGTTCTTTTTGCCGCTTGACGTTGGCATTACCGGTCACGCCGACGGTACTCAGATTCACCGCCTTGGCGTATGGCTGCAAGACGTTGCGCGTCTGGATCGCTAGCTCTTGAGAAGGCGCCAGGATCAGCAGTTGCAAGCCGACGCCAGGCATCAGCTTGGCGAGCAAAGGCAGGCCGAACGCCAGGGTTTTACCGGAGCCGGTCGGCGCCAGGCCGATCACGTTCTCATCGGCTTGCAGCGGCGCGGCCACCGCTTGTTGGATCAAGGTTTGGTCGCCAAAGCCGGCGGCCTGCCACAAAGGGCGGAATGGTTCTGCTATCAAAAATTTTCTCCTATTCTGGATCGGTGTCGTAATGCAGGCCGCTACCTTGGCGCAAGGTGCCCATCACGTGGTGGACTTGCTTGGCCAGCGCCCATTTCATCGCGAAGGCGCCGCGGTCGTCAGTCGTGATCGCGTTGGCGAAGAAGGCGGCCTCTTCGGTCATGGGATTGGCAGCGTGGGCGACGCTGAGCGGTTCGGTCTTCGTATCGGTGTGCAGTTCTAGGCGATTCAACTCGCCTGGCGAATCAAAGCTCAAGGTGTCGCGGCCAAAATACAGCTCGGAAGCGGCTTGTGAGTTGGTTGTCTTGCCCATTCGCAAGACGACGGCGAAGTCTTGGTAATCAAGCTGGGCGACCCCGTCGCCGTCGACTCCGCTGGCCAACAGGTGCGGCAGGTAGGTGGCACGCTTTGGACTGCCGAACCAGGCCACCGCGGCATAGACAAGGTAGATGCCCAGATCCATCAGCGCGCCGCCGGCAAACTTGGTGGTGAAGATGTTCGGCGTTTTGCCGGCGAGGTAGTCGTCGTAGCGCGAAGAGTATTTCATATAGTTGAGTGTGGCTCCACTGATATGATGCGTGAACAGGTAGTTGGCGATGACTTGGAAGTTAGGGTCGTAAAGGTGGCGCGCCGCTTCAAAGACCATGGTCTCTGGATGGGCATCGAGCGCGGCTTGAATCGCGGCCAGCTGGCTCGGATGGGTCACCATCGGCTTTTCGACCAGCACGTGCTTACCGTGGTTGAGAGCCTGCACCGTTTGGGTCGCATGCAGGCTGTTCGGGCTGGCGATGTACACCACGTCAATGTCGCTGGCCAAGAAGGCCGCCATGTCGGTGAACACCTGGGCGGCGGAAGTGTCCTCAACGAAGGCCTGTGCGGTTGCTTCATGGCGCGAATACACCGCCGCCAAGGTGTACTGGTCGGTGCCGAGCGCCGCTTGAACGAACTGCTTTGAGATCCAGTTGGTCCCAATAATTCCCAATCGTAACATCTAGATTTCCTCCTCGTATAGTAAAAGTTGTATCAAGTTCAAAGTTGTTCAGTCGACTTGAGTGCTACGTGATATCCTCTAGT
>CAKQZO010000042.1 GCA_934293835.1 uncultured Lacticaseibacillus sp.
GTGTCCAGAAACACGGCATCGACATTACAATAGAAATTCTCGCCGACACGGATATGTTTGCCATAATCGACTTCAAATGGCGGTTGCACGAAAATATCGTGCCCGTGAAAAACCTGACGCTCCAGGCGCACGATTTCCGCAATTTGATCGGCAGGTAATTGGTTGATCCGCTGCACCAATATTTTCCCCGGTAGTTCACGATTTACTGCCTGAATCCGCTCGGTAATATACAGTTGTCCGGCGAGCATCCGGGCATATTCTGAATCTTCAGTCATGCGTTCCTCCGTTGATCGAGTATTGCCATCGTCGCCCGTTGGAAATCGCCGATGAGTTGATGCAATTCTTCCAGCGTCTCACCTTGCCCTGCCAGCAGCCACTCGCGCCAAATCGCATAAACGCCAGCACTCATGAACGCGGTCCAATAGCGTTGCGCCACCTCGTCGAGGGCCGCCCAAACCGGGGTCTGTTGATAGTAGCGCTGCATGTGCCGGTTGAAAATGTCCCGGATCACATACTCATAATTGCGCGCCACGGCCAGCTGCAACTCGTCTTTGAGTTCAGCGAAAAATGCGGTCTCTTGCTGAGTTTTGGCTTGCGCATGGGTGATTGCCGCATCAAAAAGGTTGGCGATGCGCGGCTCAAAATAGGCCACGAGCACATCGGCGACCGTCTGGTAATTGCGATAAAATGCCATTCGCGACACTCCTGCCCGCCGGGTGAGCGTCGTGATCTTGATTTCATTCAACGCGTGGGTCCGCAGCAGTTGAAACAATGCGGTGGTGAGGTACGTCTGAGAGTCTTGCTTAATTGCTTGTGCGTGTGCTGTCGCTGCCATTACACTTCACCTTTCCTGTCACAGATGCCGGCTTCCGGCTTGTGTTTACGTCGGCTGCCGCCTATTATAACGGTACTAACGTTACAGATGCAACGCAAAAAGGAGAATATCATGTCAACACCACTCGTTGTTGTCACCGGCGGCTCGGGCTTCATCGCCAGCCACATCATCAACCAACTGCTCACCCAAGGCTATGCCGTGCGCACGACGCTGCGCTCGCTGACCAAGGTTGCGCTCGTTAAGGCCATGCTCAAAACCGCCAACTGTTCCGATCTGTCTGCTTTGACCTTCGTTGAGGCCGACCTCACCACGGATCAACACTGGGACACGGTCATGCAAGGGGCGAAATTCGTCATCCATCCGGCCTCACCGACCCCGACGCTCGCCTTCGCTGATGAGCAAGAAATGATTCACCCAGCCGTCGATGGCGTCTTGCGGGTATTGCGCGCCGCCAGTGCCGCCGGGGTTCAGCGGGTCGTCTTGACTAGCGCATACGGCGCGATTTTTGCCGGCCACCGCGACCGGCGCATCCCGTTCACCGAAGAAGTCTGGTCGGACCTCAGCCAGCCTGACATCCAGCCCTACCAGAAGTCCAAGACCTTGGCAGAAAAAGCGGCTTGGGATTTCATCCACGACGACCCCACCGGTATGACCCTTGCAACTGTCAACCCCGTGGCAGTGATGGGGCCGGTGTTGGCCGCCGATTTTTTCCATTCCAACCTTCAGATCCAAGACATGCTCAACGGCAAAACCGCGGTGGTACCGCAGGTCGATTCTGGCTATGTCGATGTGCGCGATGTCGCCAGCCTCCATCTGTTGGCCATGATGACTCCCGCAGCCGCCAATCAGCGCTTCTTGGCCACAACCGGTGAAACCCTGTCGATGCTTGACGTGGCCAACATCTTGCGCGCCCATTTTCCGGCCTTCGCCACGCGCCTGCCGCAACGCGAGATCCCGACGGAAGAACTGAAGCTCGCGGCGCAATCCGAGCCAATGCTCAAGATAGTGGCCAGCGTCGCCGGCACCTACGCCGAAACCAGCAACGCCAAGGCCATGACCTTGCTCAACTGGCGCCCGCGCTCGGCCGAAACGGCGATCGTCGCCACCGCGCAGTCCATGATCGCCTTAGGCATCGTCAAAGCGTAAACAAAACCACCATCTGTCTTTGACGCTGGCAGGTGGTGGTTTTTGGCCTCCCGTGAACTTAACCTTGGGCGCTCAGTTGCGCCTGCAAATCGATCATCGCCAGCACGCCACTGGCACACTCGCTACCTTTGTTGCCGGCCTTGCCGCCGGCGCGGTTGATCGCCTGCTCGAGGGTATCACAGGTCAACACCCCGAACATCACCGGCACTGGCGCTTGCATCGCCAACGTTGCGATGCCGTGCGCGGTTTCTTGGCACACATAATCATAATGATTCGTCTCCCCACGAATCACGGCGCCTAGAGTGACGATGCCATCGACTTGCCCGCTGGCGGCCAGTTGCCGGGCCGCGCGCGGTAACTCGAATGCCCCCGGCACCCACACAACATCGACGGCCTGCACCCCGAGTTGCTTCAGGCTCGCCTGTGCGCCTTCCAAAAGGCGTTTGGTCACGATGTCATTGAACTGTGCGACGACGATACCGATGCGCTTATCCGCCGCGTTGAATTGGCCTTGATAAATTGTCATTAGTCGACCCCCTTGAGTAGATGATTGAGCTTGTGTTTTTTGGTCGCCAGATACGCGCGATCTTCTGCTTGCGCCGGGACCTCCAGCGACTGGCGCGCCACAACATCAATACCTAGCGCCGTGAGTTGCGCGACCTTGTCCGGATTATTGGTCAACAACGTGACTGCCGCAATCTGCTTGGCGTGTAAGATCGCCGCGGCCACGCCGTATTGGCGCTCGTCTGGCGCAAAGCCGAGGCGTTCGTTGGCCTCGACAGTATCTAGCCCCACCTCTTGTAGCTTGTAGGCTCGCAGCTTGTTGAGCAGGCCAATGCCTCGCCCTTCTTGACGAAGGTACAAGATCGCGCCGCTACCAGCCGCTTGAATCGTTGCCATGGCCTGATGCAGTTGCTCGCCGCAATCACATCGTTTTGACCCGAACACATCCCCTGTCAGGCACTCGGAATGGAGCCGTAACAACAGCGGGGCATCGCCGCTGATATCACCATAGCTGAGCAGCAGTGCCGGCTCGTGCCCGTCATGCGTTTCAAACGCCTCTAACGTGAACTCGCCGAACGTCGTTGGTAGTCGCACCGGGGCGATCGCCGTGGCGACATCAACATTGTGCATATACCGATAGGCCCGCAGATCTTGGATCGACAAAAGAGGCATGTGCAACCCTTCGGCAAATGGCTTCAGCTTCTTGCGGCGCGCCATCGTACCGTCTTTTTGCAAGATCTCGCAGATGTAGGCCACCGGCTGGGCATGGGCGAGTTTGGCCAGATCGATGGCCGCTTCCGTGTGCCCCGAACGTGCCAGCACCCCGTGGGCTTGGGCAATCAAGGGGAAAACGTGGCCCGGATGGTAGAAGGCCTGCGCGTTGGTCTGCGGATCCGCCAACTGCCGAATCGTATCGGCCCGATCGCCCGCCGAAATGCCGGTGCTGGTCGTGCGGGCATCGCAACTGATCGTAAATGCGGTGCCAAACGCATCCGTGGCGTCGGCGACCATCGGGTGTAAGCCGAGGCGCTCCGCAACTGCGGCCGCCATCGGCACACACAACAGTCCCCGGGCATGGGCAAGCATCGAGTTGACACTGGCTTGCGTCGCAAATTCCGCTAGCCCGATCATGTCACCTTCCGCCTCGCGGTCATCATCATCAGTGACGATCACCAACCCACCATGCTGCAACTGCGTCAATGCGCGTTCCACGCGCTGCTCAATTAGATTCATGCTTGACCTCCATCAGATTGACCACATATTTGCCTAACACGTCGTATTCAAGATTGACCGTGCCGCCGACCGCGACTTGGCCCAGGACGGTTTGCGCCAAGGTGTGGGGAATCAAGCTCACCCCAAAGCTAGTCGCGTCGACCGTCGTCACCGTCAGACTGATACCATCGATGGCGATCGACCCTTTATCCACGATCAGCCGTTCACCGTCTTTGGGCAACGCCAGCCGCAAGACCACGGCGTTTTGATCCGCCTGGCGGCTGACCAGCTGCGTCGTGATATCCACATGGCCCAGCACAAAATGCCCGTCTAGCCGCGCTGTGGCGGCTAACGCCAGCTCCAGATCGACCAGACTGCGTTCGCTCAACTCACCGAGATTCGTGCGGCGCATCGTCTCGGGCATCATCGTGGTTTCAAACCCAGCCGTATCACACGCGGTGATCGTCAAACACACCCCGTTGACCGCGATACTATCACCAATCGCGCTGGTTGCCGTCAGCGGCGTGGCGATCGCCAGCGTCGCTGTGTCAGCTTGCCGATCAAAGCGCCGCACGCGCCCGACTGCCTGAACAATTCCTGTAAACATCACGCTCGCCTCCAATACTCAAGTAATACATCTTCACCCAACGGTTTCGTCTGCACCAACGTATACGCTTGGCGCGCCGCGGTAACGCCTGTAACCACCGGCAACGCCGCGCCACCAAGAACGACAGGGGCGACGATCATCAACATGCGATCGACCAACCCACTGGCCACAAACGCCGCGTGCACCCGGCTGCCACCTTCGACTAAAACCGCCTGCACCCCATGTTCGGCCAACTTAGCCACGACCCGCGCCGGGGTCCAATCGCCTACGAACACCGAGACGTTGGCCGGCCAATCGCAAGCAGCCGAGGTCGCGCTCAACAGCCAGATCGGCCCTTTTGTGGCAAACAATCGCTGCGAACGATCGATGCGGTTGACATCACGTACCAACACGACGCGCAACGCTGGCCTGACGGTAGGCTGAAGGCGCACTGTCAGCTCGGGATCATCGATCGTAAGCGTCCGCTCGCCAATGACGATCGCCTGATTCTCCGCGCGCAGCTTCTGGCTAGCGATGAACGCCGACGTGCCAGTCAACTGTGTCCGCTGATCTTCCGCCGCGTTCAACTTGCCATCGATGCTTTGTGCATATTTGACGGTCACGAGTGGCCGCTGGCGGTGATAATAAAAGTTATAAGTGCGGTTCAACCCACCGGTATCGCCCAACACGGTCACGGCAATCTCGGCCGCTTCCAGCATCTTGATCCCGCGTCCGGCAACCAGCGGATTAGGGTCACGCTGGCCGATCACCACCCGCGCGACCCCAGCTTGAATCAAGCGCTTGGCACACGGTGGCGTCTTGCCATAGTGGCTACAAGGCTCCAACGTCACAAACATGGTCGTGCCAACCGCATCAGCGACCTGGTTCAAGGCATCGACTTCCGCATGCGCTTCACCGAAGCGGTGATGATACCCGACCGCTAGAATATGCCCGGCGCGAACAACGACGGCGCCGACCACTGGATTCGTCCAGGTCTGGCCGCGCCCTTTTTTTGCGGCCGCAAACGCGATTTGCATGTAATCTGAATCTTCGATCATCTTTCACCTCACAAAAATAGCCTCGCAAACTTGAGTTTACGAGGCAAAAAATTGAAAGCCAAAAAAGATCTCTCCGTCAGAGTGCAGTCGCCACTGCGCCCCTTGATGGCGAAACTTTCTTTCTTCTCCCATCCAGACTATACTGTCGGTCCCAGACTCTCACTGGGTCCACCGCTGATCGCGGGTCACGGACTTCTGCATTGCAGTCACCGTCGGTCGGGAATTACACCCTGCCCCGAAGAAATCTATTCAGTTAACACCTGCATCATAACCCGCAAGAATAAAAAATGCAATCACCTACTCTTCACCGCGCAGACGTGGTATCGTCAAGGTAAACCCGCATGGAGGAAAAAGTTATGCCTGACAAACAATCGATTCCTAATCTCACTTCGGCTCTGCGTACCCATGGGGTCGAGTCACCTGATGTCATTCGGAAGGCCAGCGGCCTCCGCCTATTTGGCAAGCGCATCAAAACCATCGTCTACTCGACCGATGTTGCCGTCATCGCCAACTGCGACGCAGACGCGATTCTCGCGGTTTACCCTTGGACCCCGAACACCCGCATTCTCGACGCGATCAGCCGCGTGGCTAACGTCCCAATCTTGGCCGGGGTCGGCGGTGGGCTCACCAAAGGGCTGCGCTCTGCGACGGTCGCTCGCTTCGCAGAAGAAAACGGCGCGCAAGCCGTCGTGTTGAATGCCCCCACCGGCTTTGATACCTTGCAATCCGTCCGGCGCATCGTCGATATTCCCATTTTTTATACGATCGTCAACCAGACGCCCGATCTCCTGCGCTACATCGACGCAGGCGTCGATGCGCTGAACATCGCCGGAGGCAAAGATACCGCCGCCTTGGTCGCCTGGGCCCGCGAACAGTTAGCAGCCAGCCACCCGAACTTCCCGATCATCGCTTCAGGCGGCAAGACTGATGCCAGCATCCAAGAAACCATCGCGGCCGGCGCCAACGCGATCACCTACACGGCTTACGGCATGACCGAAAAAACCTTCCACGAGAAGATGGCCCAATACCGCACCGAACAAGCACAAGATTGATCATGACAAAAAATCACGCTCTCACCTATCCAGGTGGAAGCGTGATTTTGTGATTTTAGTGGTTGAACCGGGCCAGCAACTTGCGGGCGCGCTTACCGCCGATATGTTGGCCGGCCAAACGCCGCTTGTCGCCAATTTTTTCGGCACCTGCTGCAATCGCAGCTTGAAGCGCGAGCAGCTGCTTTTTGGTCATGGAAGACTCGGCCTGAACGGTCTGCAAGAAGGTATTCAACCACGCCAGGCGCTCCGCCTTAGCGGAATTCGGCACCAGCTTGGCAACCGTCGCGCTCACCGCCGCTTCATCCCAATTGATCAGCGTCTGCAAGTAACCGGCGTAGATGTTGTCGGCAAATTGCACCAGCCAATCGACCAATGAATCCTGCGCCGCATCGGCCGTGGCTAACCATGTCATGCGCGCATAACGCAAGGCATCATTATGTACCCGCGTGGCGGTGTTGTGGCGCCATGTTTTGCTTCCAATAGCCTCCACATGGGTGAGCGTCTCTTGGTAAGCCGCCGGCGCAAAAAGGCCTTCGACGATCTCACCGTTAACCGCCATTTCTGTTTGTGCACGTAAATCTGAAACTTGTTGCATATCCTTAAGACTCCTTTTACACCGCCATCATGGCGATCTAGTCAGCGCTGCTAGGCAACGCACATTATTCTAGTTTCCCACAAGTCCGCAATTCAAGCAAGTTTCAGAAATACTCCTGCCCCACGAACTTCACTTCGAGGCACCCAAATTGATCGTGCTTAACGGCACTTACGCACACGGTCACGACATTGCGGTGATTGATTTGTTTGTTCACTTTGTGGAACACTGCTAGGGATTTCGTTTCGGTTGCATTAGGCAATAACAGCCTCGGCTGTTAAAGGTTTATATCACCACAACTACCTTGCCGAAGCTGTCGCTAGCTTCGAGCGCCGCCTGCGCATCTGCGGTGTGGGCAAGGTCGAACGTCTTAGTTGGCGCGACCTCGAGCCGGTGGACTTCGATTAACCGTAACATCTGGTTGAGGGCCTCTTCAGTGCGCGCATCGGAACCAAAACTTGTCAGGCTGGCACCATTAGGAATTGCGAAAGGATCAAAATCCGGCACCGACCATTGATCCCCTAAACCACCGGTGACGCAACAATAGCCGCGTGGCTGCAGGTGCAACAGCGAATCCATCAACGTCTTGGCCCCGACCAACTCGATGATAGCGTCAAACCGTGCATCAGCTGCTAGTTTGCCATCATGATCCCATATCGGCCGGTCAAACCCGGCGGCCGTCAGCCGCGCAAACTTCGCCTCACTCCTGGTGCTGCCACTCACTTCGATGGCTGGATTCAGCACCTTGGCGAGTTTCATCGCCGCGACGCCCACGCCACTGGTCGCGCCTCGCACAAGCAGCGTCTTGGCCGTAGTGACATGCGCATTTTGCAGCGATCCATACGCCGTGAAATAGGTCTCCGGCACCGCCGCCAAATCTGCCCAGTCAAGATCAGTCTGGACAGGATAGATCTGAGCGTTCGGCAACAAGACGTATTCGGCATAGCTCCCATCAAACTCGCGGCCCATGCCCCCCATGAGACTGATGACGCGTTGGCCAACCGGCAATTGCGAGGCGTCGGTGGTGATTGCCACCTCCCCGACACACTCAATCCCCAAGATTCGCGGAAAATGGACCGTCGGCGACTCCCCTTTGCGCGTGAAGATTTCTGAATGATTGATACCAAATCCCTTGACCTTAACCAAACTCCAACCCGGGCGCACATTTGGCGTCGGGACTTCTTGAAGCTGCAAGGCCTCTGGCCCGCCAGCGTGTTCGATCACGATTGCTCTCATGATGCTGCTTCCTTCCTACTCACGACTGTCCTACCAATCTACCCTCGGCGGGCCTGCAGTGCTGCAACAATCGTCACGGTATCGACGACCTCTTGTAACAGCGCGCCGAATACAGCGGGAATCACCCCGAAAGAGGCGATCACCATCAGCACCGTGCAGATAGCGATCCCGATGCCGACCGCCGTTTTGGCCACGCGCATCGTCCCCTTGGCGATCACGACCGCATCGGCGACCTTACTCAAGTCGTCAGGCAGCACGACCGCATCGGCCGCATCTGATGCGGCCGTGTTGCCGTGGGCACCCATCGCGATTCCAACATCCGCAGTCGCCAGGCTCGGCGCGTCATTAACCCCATCACCGACCATGACCACCGGCCGGCGCGCTTTCGGCACCGCCGCCAAGACCGCAATTTTTTGTTCCGGCAGCTGTTGCGCGTGCACCACGTCGATGCCGACGGTTTCGGCGACAGCATCGGCCACCGCCGACGCGTCGCCCGAGATCATCAGCGTCTCAACGACCCCCAACTCATGCAGCCGGGTGACCGTCGTGTGGGCCTCAGGCCGTACCCGATCAGAGAAGGTGATGTAGCCGGCATACACGCCATCGATACTGACATGCACCGCCGTGGCCGTGACGGTCTGCGAGGCGTGCACGAACGCCGCGCGGCCAACGTGCACTTGATGGCCAGCGACTTCTGCCTGCACACCACGGCCGGTCACCTCGCGCACCTGAGTCGCCGGCTTGAGGCTTGTTTCGGCCTCGACCAAAGAACGCGCCAAGATATGGGTCGATTGTTGCTCCGCGCTAGCGGCCAACTGCAACAGATCGGTCGCTTGCCACTCGCCGACAGGTACGATCTGCGCAACGGCCAGTACCCCTTGCGTCAACGTCCCCGTTTTATCAAACGCGACGGTCTTGGCCGCCGCTAATTTCTCCAGCGTTGTCCCCGATTTCACGATGATCCCGCTACGGCTGGCGCGACTCATTCCGGACACCATCGCGACTGGTGCCGCCAGGATCAACGGACACGGACTCGCGACCACCAACACCTCTGCCACCCGCGTCGCGTCACCGCTGAGCACCCAAGCGAGTCCTGCCAGGACATACGCGATGATCGTGAACGGCACCGCATACCGATCCGCTAACCGGACAAAATGCGCCGGCTTGGCTTCGGACTCCTTCACCAGCTTCACAATTCCTTGATACTGGCTGGTCGCCGCAGTATGCGTGACGGTCATGACCAGCGCAACGTCGCCGTTGATCGTCCCACTCATCAAGGTGGCCCCAGGGGTTTTCGTGACCGGCTTAGCCTCACCCGTCAGGCTGGCCTCGTCGACCAAACTTTCGCCTTGTAACACGACACCGTCGACCGGCACCATCTCCCCTGGCTTGACGACCAGCGTCTCACCGATCGCCACCGCGTCAACGGCAACATCGCTGAGGCCAGTCGCGGTTTGGCGATGCGCGATCACCGGCGCATTATCGAGCAGTTGCTTGAGGTCGCGGCTGGCGACCTTGGCGGCGTGATCTTCCAGTGCGTCGCCGCCTGTCAGCATCACCAATACGATCAGCGCGGCCCAGTATTCACCCACCACAAGCGTCGCAACGACTGCCGTGATTGCCAACAAATCGACCCCGAAACTCCCCGAGCGCAACGTTTTGACCATGCCACCAAACATGACCAGCGCCATTACGCCACCGGCCACCGTCACGATGCCTTGCGCCCAGCTCGGTTGCCTCAAAACAAACGCACATATCAGTGCGATGAATGCGACCGCCCCAATCAACACCAATCGTCCCAGATTTTTCATCGTCCAGGCCTCCTTTACTCTTATCATATCAAACTGGCGCACAACACGCTAAGAGTTTATGGTCGACAAAAACAAGGCCGTGACAAAAGTCACAGCCCGACCCACTGCTTTTTATCATTGCTTCGTCGCAAACGCTCGCCACTGCGGCACGGCACGCCACAACACGACAACGGCCACAAGCGCCAACCCCGTTGCGACACCCATTGCCAGGTGCATGCCTGAGATGAACCACAAGGGATGCGCTGGCGGGAACGTCACAATGCGCCGACCGGCCACTGCGCTCATCCGCGAAAACAGAATCGTCGTCGTCACACTGGTGCCGGCGACCATGCCGAGATTCCGCGCTAAAGCGTTGAAACTCCCGGCGATACCCAGCTGCGGCTGCGGCACCACCGACATCACGATGTCCCCGATCGGCGATTGGAAAATCCCGCTACCGATTCCCAGAAGCACCGTGATCGCAATGAACACCCATAACGGACTGGTTAGCCCCAAAAAGGCGTACGCCGCGCTTCCCAGTGCAATGATTGCGGCCCCAACCAGCGCAACGCCCGCCACATTCAGGTGATCGGCAAGAATGCCGCCAAGCGGGGCAAAAAACACCATCATCAACGGATAGATCGTCAACAGCGTCCCAGCGAATCCAGGCGATAATTGCAATGCGTCTTCAAGGTAAAATGGCATCAAAACCGTCGTGAAGAACTGCACCATGAACACCAAGAACACGGCCAACACCCCGAGTGAAAAAATCTGATTCCGAAAAATCCCTAGTGCCATCAGCGGCGCCTCCGTGTGCGACTCACGCCAGAAGAAGCCAGCAACACTAACAATGGCCACGACTAACAGCCCCACAACGACTGGCGCCGCAAAGCCATCGGTCTGGCTGAGATTCAGTCCCCAGAAGCCGGCCGCTATCGCGACGGCCTGCAGGAACGCTCCGAGCCAGTCGAAACGCTGGGGAAGCGGTCGACCGTTGCCCATCGCCCACAACGCTAACCCGAGCGCGACCAGACCGAATGGTACGTTCAACCAAAAAATCACTGGCCACTGTGCAACCGCCAAGATCAGCCCACCGACCGCCGGCCCAGCAACACTCCCGAGCGCAACAAACGTACCGACAAACCCCATTGCCTTGCCACGCTCTTGCGCCGCAAAGCTGGACGTCACGATTCCGTAGGTATTCGCCAGCGTCATCGCTGCCCCAGCGGCCTGCACGATACGGGCAAAAATCAGCCAGTCAAAACCGAGATTGATTCCTGCAAGCACCGACCCGATGATGAAACCACCAGTCCCCCATTTGAAAATTCGTGGCTTCCCGACGACATCGCCGAGCTTGCCGAATGGCAACAACAGCGCGCTCAATACAATCAAATACACCGAAGTTGCCCATACCATGCGACTAGCCGCCACCCCCAGGCTTTTAGCCATCACTGGTACCGCAATATTCACTACCGAGCCATCAAGATTGGTCATAAACGCGAAAAATCCTAACGCTGTCAGCGCCCACCAGCGCCGTGCATGTGTCACTTCCATACAATGCCTTCTTTCGCCACTCCCAATACGAGGCCATTATAGCAGAGCTTTTTCAAAATTGCCGGGATGACGCTGCGCAGTGTTGTCAGCGCGGCACCTTTAGGGGCACATTTTTAGACGCACCAAAGCCGCGGTACGATGTTCCGTATCGCGGCAGTTTTATGGGCAAGACAAATAAACGATTTGACGATCTATTTTTTCACTATGGGCAGTTCAGGCGAATCGCGCACTTAAAGAGGCCTACTGAT
>CAKQZO010000043.1 GCA_934293835.1 uncultured Lacticaseibacillus sp.
GAGCACGCCTGTATGCACCGTCGGCGGATACGCCCGCACGTCGTAATGAATGGCAATGTCCACCTGCCGATCGGCCATTTGCGCGTAGATATCGTAGCAATTCAAGACCCGAATCACCAGCTCGACACCAGGGGCCTGCTGCTTGAATTGCTTCAAGACGCCTTGCATCTGATAAGTCAACAGCGACTCAGGCACCGCGATCACCAAACGCCCCACCGGCCCATCGGCATGTTCGGCGAAACGCTCGAGCGCGGCTGCGTCGGCTAAGAGTTGATCGATCAACGGTAAGGCGGCCGTCCCGGCCCCTGTAAGCACCATCTGGCGGCCGACTTTGGTGAAGAGCCTGACACCGAGCTGGGCCTCAACTTGTTGCACCTGGAAGGTCACCGTCGAAGGGGCATAGTTGAGCAACGCTGCCGCCTTTTGAAAGCTGCCGGCAGCATGAATCGTCTGAACCGTCTTGAGGTACTTAAGATCCATTCCGCAAGCCTCCTTATCAGCTAAAAACAATTAATCATGCTAACTCGCACAACCATTCAAGATCGTTGAAGCGTGAGTTCTAAAGTTTCGACTAGACTGAACTCACGCACGCCTTTAGACTACCAGATATGAACCGAAATTGGGAGGCCTACCATGCATATTTCCACATTTAATTCTAATCCCCTTATCATCGCCGAGTTGATCGATCTCATCTTGTTCTGCCAAAACACCGAGGCCCACCTCGGCATCACCATGGCCGAGCAACCGGATGTGTTGACCATTCCCGCAACGTATCAGGCACCGGGAGGCGATTTTTGGGTCGCCTGTTCGCCAGACAGGCACGTCGCCGGCTGCATCGGCTTGTTACGCCTGACGCCAACTGTCGCCGCGCTCAAGAAGTTTTTCGTTTATCCCCAGTTTCGCGGGCGCCCTACTCGCCTGGGCTGGCAACTCTATGCCACCCTGCTCGCTGCTGCGACCGCCAAGGGCATCACGCGTCTGGTGCTGGACACACCGGAAGCCGAGCGGCGCTCACATCACTTCTATGAGCGTCAAGGCTTCATTCGCTGCCAAAAGGCGGATCTCGGGGTCGACTATCATTATCCCGACCGCGCCAGCCGCTTCTATCAGCTGACGATTGCCGCCAACGAAAAACGCACCTCAACCGCCAATGGCTGAGATGCGCACAAAGTTAATGATGAAGCTTGCGGGTGATAATGTCGCCAACGAATTGGAAGACGAAGACCATGATCAAGATGAAGATCGTGGCCACCCAAGTCACGTCGTTTTGGAAGCGTTGGTAACCCATCGCGATCGCGAGGTTCCCCAAACCACCGCCACCGACAGCCCCGGCCATCGCCGTCAAACCGATGACGGAGATGATCGTCAGCACGGTGACCCGCACCAATTCGGACAATCCTTCGCGCAGGTAAACGCGGAAGACGATGCCTGCCGGTGAGATCCCCATCGCCTCGGCGGCTTCGATCACCCCAGGGTCGACAGTGACCAAGGCGTTTTGGACCTGCCGGGCATAAAATGGCGCCGTCCCTGCAATCAGTGGGACCAGGGCCGCCGTTGGGCCGATCCCAGTGCCGACGATTGCATGCGTGACCGGATACATGACCGCCAGCAAGATGATGAACGGAATCGCCCGAAAGATGTTGACGACTTTGTCCAAGATGAAATACGCCGCCCGATTTTCTAAAAGGCCATGCTCATCCCACAGCACTAACAAGACCCCGAGGATCAGGCCTAAGATCGCGCTGACGAGGGTGGTCACAAGCGTCATGTATAGCGTTTGCCAGATCGCCTGCACGACGCCACCGTCGCCAGACCAGATCGGCACAACGTTTGGGAATAAATGTTGGAAAAATGACATCAGTCTACCTCCGTCGCCAGGTGTTGCACCTGCACGTCATTGTCGGCCAGATACTTGAACGTCCGGTCGATATCGGCCTGACTGCCTGCCAAGACCACGATCAAGTTGCCAAACGGCGTGCCTTGCAAGATCTGAATGTCGCCAAACAAGATGTTGGCGGTCACGTTGAAGTCTTTGTACAGCGTCGCCACCAGTGGCTGGTCAGTCGACGCGCCGAGATAGGTCAGCCGCACCAGCTGATCGGCGCCGCTCAAATTCAACACGGCAGGCTGCTTGCGCACCGATGTGATCGCCGCGTCGAGTTGCAGCGTCGTGTCGATGAAATCTTTGGTCAGCTGCTGCTGAGGCTTGGCAAAAATCTCCAGCAGACTCCCACGTTCGATGATCGCACCAGCATCCATCACCGCGACCTTGTTGCAGATCTGCTTCACGGCTTCCATCTCATGCGTGATCAACACAATGGTCAACCCCAGCGTCTCGTTCAGTTGCTTGAGCAGGTCCAAAATCGCGCTCGTCGTCTTGGGATCAAGCGCACTCGTCGCCTCATCGGAGATCAGAATTTCTGGATCCGATGCCAAGGCGCGCGCGATGCCGACCCGCTGTTTTTGGCCCCCGGATAATTCGGTCGGGTATGCGCTCGCTCGGTCTTCGAGGCCGACCAGCTGCAAAAGTTCGGTGACCTTGGCATTGATTTCGGCTTTGCTTTTGAGCCCTTTGAGCGGGAAGGCGACATTTTCGGCGATCGTGAGCGAATTCATCAAGTTAAAATGCTGAAAAATCATCCCGATGCGCTTACGTTCTCCACGCAACCGCTTGGGATCAAGCGCCAGCATGTCTTCACCAAGCACGGTGACCTTGCCGCTTGTCGGCCGCTGCAACAGATTGATCGTCCGCACCAGCGTCGACTTACCGGCCCCAGAATAGCCTACGACCCCATAGATATCGCCGCGAGACACCGTCAAATCAACGTGATCGACTGCATGCACGCTGCGATTTTTCTCATGAAATTGAACATCGACATCGGTCAATGTGATGACTGCTTCTTTAGCCATGTTCTTCCTCGTTTCTTCCCAAAAATCAGCTCATAACGAAGGCGGCACCCGGTGAGTGCCGCCAGCGCCTATCTAGTTTAACACAAACTCAGCCGTGGCTCTAGACATGCCTTCGTCGAGCTCTGTGGCACACCGGCGTCCTAGCTTAGACTCCCAGCAAAAACCGCTCAGCTTCGCTCTGGTTTGTTCGTCGAGCTACGCGTGGCCAACGGGCTAGGCATAGCCGCACGATTGCCTACGCAAACAAGTTTGCTCCGTCAATCGCACATGCTATGCTACGCCCTAAATTTGGCCTCGCTTCGCTCTGGTTTTTCGCTCTAGGCTACTTCCATGCCGGAACGGTGGTGCCTTTGTAGACCTTCTTCATCAGCTTCGCCGTTTGCTTGGTCTGATAAGCCTTGACGATTTTCTTGTACGTCTTGTTCTTCTTATCCTTGGCCGACTTGGCGGAGATGAAGTTGATGTACGGGCTCGACTTGTCTGTGATCTTTTCAACCGCGATCGAGTCTTTGACCTTCAGCTTGGCGGCCGCGGCGATATCGTTGTTGACGACGGCGGCCGCAACATCATTCATCGAGCGCGCCGTCTGGGCAGAATCCAGTGGCACTAGCTTCAAATTGAGTTTGTTTTCGGTGACATCAGCCGTCGATGGCGTCTTCACCCCGGCCTTGAGCTTGATCAGCTTTTCTTGGGCCAAAAGGTTCAGCGCGCGGCCTTCGTTAGACGCGTCGTTCGGCACCGACACCTTGTCGCCGGACTTTAAGTCACTGAGCGACTTGATCTTGGTGGAGTAGGCGCGAATCGGACCGAGATACGTGTCGCCGATCGAGACGATGTGGGTGTGATGCTTCTTGTTCCAATCGTTCAAGAAGGTGTAGTTTTGGAACGCATTGAGATCGACATCCCCATCTTGCAAAGCCTTGTTCGGCGTGTTGTAGTCCGTGAATTCAACCAACTTGATGTTGACGTCTTGTTTCTTCAGGCGCTTTTGAATGTCGGTCCAGATCTCACGGTCGTTACTCATGATGCCGACTTTAACCGTTTTGTTTGCGGTCGAGCTGGCACTGTTGCCACAAGCGGCTAATGCTAAGACAGGTAACGCAACGGCGACCGTCGCGATGACTTTCTTCCATAGCTTCATCAACACTACCTCCTACTTCCAGGCCGGAACCGTGGAACCCTTGTAGTACTTCTTCATCAGCTTTTCGGTTTGCTTGGTCTGATAAGCCTTCACGATCTTCTTGTAGGTCGCATTCTTCTTATCCTTCTTGCTTGCCGCGGCGATGATGTTGATGAACGGTTCGGAATTCTTACCGATCTTTTCAACTGTGATCGCGTCTTTCGGGTTGAGCTTGGCGGCTGCGGCGATATCGTTGTTGACGATCGCAGCGTCGACATCGTTCATCGAACGCGCCGTTTGGGCGGCATCGAGCTCGGTGATCTTCAAGTTCAGCTTGTTTTCGCTAATGTCACGCGTCGTCGGGTTGGTGACGCCAGCCTTCAGCTTGATCAAGCCGTTGGCTTCCAACAGCTGCAAGGCACGCCCTTCGTTGGCCGCATCATTCGGCACGGAAACCTTCGCGTCCTTAGTCAACTTCTTCAGGCTTGTGATCTTGTTGGAGTACGCGCGCATTGGGCCGAGGTAGGTGTTGCCGACGCTGGTGATTGTGTCGTCATGCTTCTTGTTCCAAGCATCCATGAACTGCACTGTCTGGAAGGAGTTCAACTGAATGTCGCCATCATCGAGCGCCTTGTTCGGCGTGTTGTAATCGGTGAATTCGACCAGCTTGATGTTGACGTCTTGCTTCTTCAACCGTTTTTGAATGTCTTGCCAGATTTCCTTATCGTTGGTCATGATCCCGACTTTGACCGTCTTGTTAGCCGAGCTTGAGCTGTTTCCACACGCTGCCAAAGCAAACACTGGTAATGCGATTGCCGCAGCGGCAACAATCTTTTTCCACAATTTCATGATGAATCCCCCTATTTGTTTTAAAGCGATAAAAAAATGACCGCTCCTAACGTTAGTTAGAAGCGGTCATCCCGCGGTACCATTCTAATTCAGTAGCCGAAGCTACCCTCATATTGGGTCAATCAACCCAAGTGCGAGGTAATGGTCGCCACCCATTGCAGCCTTAAGCAAAAGCCTTCGGTGCACCGATCCGTGAGCCATTCTCAAGTACGCGCGCTACCCCGTTCTCAGCCAGCCGGGTTTTCTGTACAGTCTTGCGTGCTCTCTCTCTCACATCGTTCGTTTATCGCTTTGAATTGTCTACGATGTTACCTAATTCTCTCAGCATTGTCAACACTTTCTGAGAATTAAATTAGACTTAAGCCTGAATCTCAGCCACCCAGTTGTCCGCGCGGTCAGCCGAATCCAACAGCGACGGGTCATCTGCAACGCGGTCGTTCACGGCGACCACCTTACCGGACAAGGGCGCGTCGAGATCCAACACCGCCTTTTCCGCTTCAACAGCGAGGAAGGCCTTGCCCACCGTCACCTCAGCGCCGACCTTCGGCAAATCGGCGAACTTGATCTTGCCGAATGCCTCTTGTGCCTCTGCCGTCAGACCGATGCGCACCTTACCGGCTTGGGTTTCTTGCCAAAAATGTTGTGCCATGTTGTGCCTCCTCAAGTTTGATCAATTTAATTGTACCACACCCGTCAGCTCGCCCGACACAGCCGCGCCGATTTCAATCGAAGCTTTCGGTGTCGCGGCTGAACATGTAACTTTGATGATGGAAGCGCATCGACAACACCATGCCCACCGACAACATATTCGCCAAGAGGAACGACCCCCCTTGGGAAATGAACGGCAAAGGAATCCCGGTCAGTGGCAGCAAACCGATGTTCATCCCGATGTTTTCAAAGACGTGAAACAGGATCATCATGATAACGCCCGTCGAAATATAGGCGTAAAACTCGTTTTTGGTGTCAAACGTCACGCGGATCATCTGGAAAATCAGCAGCATGTACAACAGGATCACGACCGCACAGCCGATGAACCCGAAGGTCTCGCCGATCGTCGAAAAAATCATGTCCGATTCCCGCACCGGCACTGACACCTTAATGTTGTTGAAGCCGCGGCCAGTTAACTGCCCGCTGCCGATCGCCTTCATCGATTGCCAGAGCTGATAAGAATCTCCTTGTGTGGCCCCACTTGGCGACAACCACGAATCGATGCGGGCGAACTGATAGGACTGAAACCCGAAGTGCGTCAAGAGGTTGCGGCCCCAAGTCTTGGTGACCAGCAACAGCGCCCCGCCACCGACGACAACCCCTGTCGCAGCGATTGGTGCAATGATCTTCCAAGTCGTCCCGGACACCAGCACGACACCGGCAAAAATGGCGATGAAGACCAGGGTCGTCCCGAAGTCGTTTTGCAACGTCATCAGCGCCAAAACCGGTAGCGTCCACAGGAACATCGTGCCGATCAGACGCCAGTCGTTGGCCGTCGTGTGCGAATACTCGGCGTTGTGGTTGGTCACCACCCGTCCGAGCATCAAGATGTAAGCCGGCTTCATGACCTCCGACGGCTGGAAGGTGATCGGGCCAAACGAAAACCAACTCTTCGCCCCGGTGCTGGCCGCGACGCTGCGATCGTATAAAAACAGCACCGCGATCAGCAAGAACAACCCGAGGCCGTAAAGAATCGGGGCGATGCGCCACAACTGTTCCGCATCAAACTGCATCACAAAGAAAATGCCGACCCCACCGATGACGTACCATACCCCTTGCATGATCAACGCGCGCATTGGCGTTGAACCTGCGCTGGTGTCGTTATCGACGGCCATGTAGATGGCCGCCATGCCGATCAGCGCCAGCAACATCACGGATAAGATGATGCCGTAGTCGATCCGATTTTCACTCTTATTTTCTGTCACTTCTTGGGCCAAGACCAATTCTCCTATCTACACACAATGTACCCTTATTACAACAAAAACCACGCCGGATTTCAATCTAGCGTGGTGATTCATAAGGGAGTCTTAACTGTGATGAAGGTGGTATTCAGCAATCAAAAAGTTAACCGCGTCGTCCATCGACTTGAAGTGGTTGGCGCTTGTGTTCCCTGCCAGATAAGCGTTGAGCCGCTCGCCGACGGTTTCGACGTAGCCAATCTCTTGCTTGTTCACCGTCAAGACTGACACAGTATGTCCGTTACGCGTCACGTCTTCTTGAACGACCTGAATCTTTTGTTCCTTAGCCATGCTTCCTCCTAGTTAGGGCGGTCACCCTTTTTTGTGATAATGCTCCCAGTCCAGCGCCTCGTCGATGTTGGCATCGGGATTGGGATTGCGTCTGAGCGTGAAATAATCGGGCACTGGATCGACCCCGCCGTGAACGAACGGATTACACCGCAAGATTCGCGCGATCGCCATCAGACTGCCTAACAGCGCCCCGTGTTTGATCAAGGCCTCATACGCGTATGTCGAACAGGTCGGATAATAGCGACAGCTGGGCGGCAAAAGCGGCGAAATCGCCACTTGATATAGCCGCACCAACCCTAACAAGAGCTTCCGCATTATTTCAAGAAGTCAGTGATGTGCAACCACGTCGAAGGCAAGAAGACCTTCCACGGGCTGCCACCGCCGATGCCAAAACCGACCATCGCGCCGATGATCAATACCACCAGTGCAATGACGACGCCCCAGCCAATCTTTTTCAACACTCGCTGTGCATAACTGGCACTCATGCGCTTCCTCCTGTTATCTTGGCCTAGTATTGCTTGTGATGGGCGATGTTGTCTAACAACACCCCTGTGCCCAGTGCCACCGCATCAAGAGGGTCATCGGCCAGCAAAACTGGTACCTTGAGCTCCTGGGCAAACAGCTTCGAGATGCCTTTGAGTAGCGCCCCGCCGCCGGTCAACATCACACCGCGGTCGATGATATCCGCGGACAGTTCTGGTGGCGTTTGTTCAAGCACATCCTTGGCGGCGGCGACGATCTGCATCATCGTCTCGTGTAACGCGGTCGCCACTTCCTCAGACGTGACCACGACTTCACGCGGCAAACCGGTGGCGATGTCGCGCCCACGCACTTCGATTGTTTCTTCGGGATCGGCCTCATACACCGCCCCGATCTGAATCTTGATCTGTTCGGCGGTGTGTTCCCCGATCAATAGTTTATGCTTGTTCTTGACGTAAGCCGCGATCGCCGCGTCCATCTTATCCCCAGCCAGACGCAATGACCGGCTAGTGACGATCTCGCCCATCGATAAGACCGCCACGTCGCTGGTCCCGCCGCCCATGTCGATTACCATGTTGCCTTGAGGCTGGAAGATATCCAAACCGGCACCGACTGCGGCCACTTTCGGTTCGAATTCAAGATAGACCCGGCGCCCACCGGACTTCTCGGCAGCCTGAATGATCGCCTTTTGTTCGATGCTGGTGACGTTCGTCGGCGCACAGATCAAGATATTCGGCTTTGACATGAAGCCCTTGACGTTCAGCTTGTTGATGAAATATTCCAACATCGCCTCGGTGATGTCGAAATCGGCGATCACCCCGTCTTTTAATGGCCGGATCGATTTGATATTGCCAGGCGTGCGTCCCACCATCTTGTAAGCTTCGGTGCCCACCGCGAGTACCTTACCTGTTTTGGTGTCGATCGCAACGACAGATGGTTCGTTTAACACGATCCCTTTGCCCTTCACATTGATGAGAACGTTCGCGGTTCCCAAATCGATGCCGATGTCTTTTGCCATTATTTCTCTCCTTGATCCGGCGTATCGCCCATACAGGCCAATTTTATTCAACCTATCGAGTTTACCATACGCAAGCAACCACAACAACTAAGATTTCCTTACAAAGCGCGCTCTGGTGCGGGTTAGCGTAACAAATATGGCAGGTTCCTAGAGGCTTGGATGATGTCTAAGAAAAAATGCGAGACTAAATAGCCTAGCCCAATCGCCAAAAACAACATCAACAAGCGGCTTTCACGCACATGGTTCGGCCTTAAGAAGCGGTCGAACCGTACCGCCGACAGCAAGCGGAAACTAATCAGAATAAACAACACATGCGACACGATCGTCAGCGCCGCGGATAAGCCCATTGATTGATACATCGCAACCTCCGTTTTCTGCAAACATTATAGCAGAAAACCCCGGCCAAGTTCAAAGCTCCCGGTGCAAATCGATGTACCCATTGTTAACATCTTTATATGAATATATTTATCAAAAAATAATTTTAAATCTTTCCAATAAAACGCTTGCATTTTATTATCGCCCATGCTATTCTTTAGAAGAATTCCTGACGTCTCTGTGAAGCGGCAACTGCAGTGTCGCTTGCTCCCCGGAGGCGGACTGGATCGGGTTCGCCGGTGATCTCGTCACCGGGATCCTACTACCCAAAGCGCACGCGCTATGAAGCCAGCTGGACCAATCGGCGGCAAGGACAGGGTAACCGAACCGTACCACGCACCACCAAACGAGAAACCAAGAATCGATGAGTGATAGTCAGATCAGGACGGGTTTTGATCGTCAAAACCCGTCTTTGTCGTGCCTTCAGCGCTGCCGCAACCCCTTCAAGCCCAAACGAAAACGCCTCCGCACTGCGATTCAAACGAATCGTTGTGCAGAGGCGTTTTTAGATGCGTCAAACCCGAAACCGGTTCAGCGTTTAGTTGCGACTATTGACCAGTCTTAGCATGAATCCGGTTGATTGCCCGGCGTAAGGCCACTTGTGCCCGCCGGAGTTCATCGGTATCATTGCTCGATTGAGCCGCCGCGATACGCTTTTCAGCACGGCTACGTGCCGCTTCAGCCCGAGTGAGATCGATATCGCGCTCCCGCTCAGCCGAGTCAGCTACGATAGAGACGATGTTGTTGCTCATCTCCATGAAGCCGCCGTTGACCGCGATCACATCTTCGTGACCAGGACTATCGGTGCGCTTCACACGCACCTCACTGATCTGCAACGGCGCAACGATCGGTTCGTGGTTGGCCATCAGCCCTAGCTCCCCGGTGACCGTCTTCACGACCACCATGTCGGCGTGGTGCTGGTAACAAGCCCCATCCGGCGTCACGACGTTCACCGTCAAAACGTTGGAAAGTTCAGCCATAATGCCTTACCCCCTTAGTTTGCAGCGGCTTGCAAGTCAGAAGATGCAGATGCATCTGGATCGTAACCTAACTTCTTCGCCTTTTCTTTGACATCGTCGATGCCGCCGACCAAACGGAAGGCTTCTTCTGGATAGTCATCGAATTGACCGTCAAGGATCATCTTGAAGTCCTTAACCGTTTCTTCAACTGGGACGTACTTCCCTGGCAAGCCAGTGAAGCGTTCCGCAACAGAGAAGGATTGCGACAAGAAGTTCTGGATCCGCCGTGCACGAGCAACGGTGATCTTTTCGTCGTCAGACAGTTCGTCCATCCCTAAGATCGAGATGATGTCTTGCAGTTCCTTGTAGCGTTGCAGGACCTGTTGCACCTTCGTCGCGACCTGGTAGTGTTCGTCGCCGACAATTTCAGGCGACAAAGCACTCGACGTGGATTCCAGCGGATCAACCGCCGGATAGATCCCTTGTTGCGTCAGGCGACGCTCCAAGTTGGTCGTGGCATCCAAATGCGCGAAGGTCGTGGCAGGTGCTGGGTCAGTATAGTCATCGGCAGGCACGTAGATCGCCTGGATGGAGGTGACGGAACCCTTCTTGGTCGAAGTGATCCGTTCCTGCAATTGACCCATTTCGGTTGCCAGCGTTGGCTGATAACCAACCGCTGAAGGAATCCGACCGAGCAACGCAGAAACTTCGGAACCAGCCTGCGTGAAGCGGAAGATGTTGTCGATAAACAACAGCACATCTTGACCTTCGACATCACGGAAGTATTCCGCGATCGTCAACCCGGTCAGCGCCACACGCATCCGGGCACCAGGCGGCTCGTTCATCTGACCAAACACCATGGCGGTGTTCTTCAGAACGCCTGAACCTTGCATTTCAAAATACAAGTCGTTCCCTTCACGGGTACGCTCGCCGACACCGGTAAAGACCGAGATGCCGCCGTGTTCTTCGGCGATGTTATGAATCAGCTCCTGGATCAAAACGGTTTTGCCGACACCGGCACCACCGAACAACCCAACTTTCCCCCCACGAAGGTAAGGTTCGAGCAAGTCGATAACTTTGATCCCGGTTTCGAGGATTTCACTCGTCGTGTTGAGTTCCTCGAACGCAGGTGCCTCTTTGTGAATGGGATCGCGTCGGTGATCGGCATCAAATTCTGGGCCGTTATCGATCGTTTCACCTAAAACATTGAAGACGCGGCCGAGCGTGTCTTTACCAACAGGAACGGAGATAGAACCGCCAGTATCGGTGACTTCCATCCCACGTTGCAACCCATCAGTAGAGTCCATCGCAACAGTCCGCAATACCCCGTCGCCTAACTGCAATGCGACTTCAAGCACAAGTTGCTTGCCGTCGTTTTTTTGCAAAGTTAAAGCGTTGTTGATCCCAGGGGTCTCGCCGTTAATAGGAAATTCAACGTCGACAACAGGGCCGATCACTTGCACGATTTTACCAGTATTGTTACTCAATGAAATCGTCCTCCCTGTTGAAATTCATTATCGTGTACGCGCGGTTATTCCAGCGCATTCGCCCCACCGACAATTTCGGTGATTTCGGTGGTAATTGCGGCTTGACGCGCCCGGTTATACGTAACGGATAACCGCGAGATCAAGTCGTTGGCGTTATCGGTCGCACTCTTCATGGCCGTCGTCGAAGCCGCGTGCTCCGCGGTTTTAGCATCCATGATCGAGCCGAAGATCAGGCTTTCTGCATATTGCGGCAAAATGGCGTCTAACACAGCTTCCGGATCTGGTTCGGTGAGGT
>CAKQZO010000044.1 GCA_934293835.1 uncultured Lacticaseibacillus sp.
TATTAGTGTCTTTCATGGTGCAAATTATAGCATATTTACGGATACTATGTGCAAAGTGTCTACGGCACAAAACAAGGGCAATTCATCACGTCCTTAAAAGAACGTGTTTCCTTGCCCCCAATTCAAAAAAAATCTCCGCCTCCCGATTCAAATGCGAATCGGATGGCGGAGACCCTTTGCGGGTTAGTTGCTGCTGTTGCTATCGGTCGACGACGTGAGTGAATCGGTGGTTTCAGTCAGCTTCACGTTCACCGTCTTCTTAGTGCCTTCGTGATAGTACGTGACCTTAACGGTGTCATTGACGGCGTGCTTGTATAGCGCCGTCCGCAGATCGGCCACCCCGGTGACCTTGTCACTACCGATGCCGACGATCACATCATATTGTGACAACCCCGCGGCTTTCGCGACACTACCGCTGGTGAAGCCAGCGACCACGGCCCCGCCGGTGACGGACGTCGGTAGCTTCAAGACGGATTTCTGCTGGCTGGCAGTGACGCTAGACAGATCGCGAATCTCAACGCCGAGGGCCGGACGCACCACTTTGCCGTTCGTCACAAGCTGGTTGATGATCGAGACAACTTCGTCACTTGGAATCGCGAAGCCCATCCCTTCGATCGTCGCCGAATCCGAGCTCGAGCTAGACGAGCCCGACAGCTTCATCGAGTTGATGCCGATCACCTGCCCTGACAGATTGATCAGCGGGCCCCCGGAATTCCCGGAGTTGATTGCAGCATCAGTTTGGATGACCGTTTCTTGGCCGGTTGTCTGCCCGGTATCTTCATCGGTGACATCGACTGTCCGCGACGTGGCACTGACGATCCCTTGGGTCACGGAGCTGGCATACTGCGACCCTAGCGGCGAGCCGATCGCCAGCACGGTTTGGCCGGCTTGCAGCTTGCTCGAATCGCCGAAGGACGCGACGCTTATGACCTTATCCGCAGAGATAGACAAAACGGCCAGGTCGGTGGTTTCATCGGTACCGACCTTCTTGGCGGTCAGCTTCGTGCCGTCGCTGAGGATCACCTCCAGCGCGTCGGAGCCAGAAACCACGTGATTGTTGGTCACGATGTAGGCCTTGCCGTCTTTCTTCTGATAGATCACGCCGGAGCCTTCACTGTATTCTTCCAGATCGGAGCTCGAAGAATTCGAGCTACTGCTGTTATTTCCTGACGAATCCGAGCGACCATACCCAGAGTCAGAATCGGAGTCCGACGACCCGTTGCCAAAAATTTGGCTGAATTCGTCTAGGCCGCTCGACGTGCTTTTGGCCTTCTGCAGGTTGACGACGGAAACCACGGCGTTTTTGACCTTAGCCGCGGCCGTCGTGCTGGCACTCGTCTCCTTGACTGAGACGTTAGACACCTGCGTCGTGCCGGACTTTTGAGTGGTCGAAACCACGCCGAGGTCATTGCTTGAAGCCGACTTCAGGCCCCAATAGGCCGCCCCGCCGCCGACACCACCACCGATCACCGCCGCAACGACCGCGACGATCGCGGTTTGCTTCACACCGCCGTGCTTCTTCGGGGTCTTTTCAGGGCCCTGTTCCTGAAAGTTATGCGATTGATTATCCATGATATACCCTCCCTCAAGTACGTGTTTTGTTGATAGTTTAATCCTACCGAGTGGATTTGATGTTTTTATGAAGTTTGTGCGCTTAAGTCCCGAAACGTCGTCAGTATTCAAAAACGACGGCACCACGCACAGGGACCGTCGTTAATTCACATTATGAAAGTGCTTGCCACTCGCTGTCAAATATTCGTCACGCGCCAACGGTGAACAGCGGATCGGCGATGGCCGGATCGGTGTCGTAAACATCGAAGTCGCGCCCGACTCCTAGGCCTTGTTCCTGTAACATATTGGCCACCGTGATGTGGGCGAGTTCCTTGACGTTGTTGTGTGGCGACAGATGGCCGAGGTACACGCGCTTGGTGCGCCGGCCGATCACATCCATGATCGCATTGGCACCGTCTTCGTTAGACAGATGGCCCGTATCGCTCAAGATACGTTGCTTCAGCGGCCACGGGTAAGGCCCCATGCGCAACATCTCGATGTCGTGGTTACACTCCATCACATACGCATCGGCATCGCGAATCGTGCCTTCGACCGCATCCGAAACATACCCGGTGTCCGTCAAGATCGCAAACGCCTTGTCATCGTGATGCAGCTGGTAAAACTGGGCCTGCGCGGCATCGTGAGACACCGCGAAGCTTTCGATATCCAGATCGCCGAGGCTCATCGTCGTTCCCGGCTCAAACAGGCGCACCTGATCTGCCGGCAGCTTGCCGATCGTCTGCGGCAAGGCCTCAAGCGTCAGCTGGTTGGCGTATAGCGTGATATTCGGATACCGCCGGGTCAACACGCCGACTCCTTTTGAGTGGTCCGTATGTTCATGGGTGAGAAACAGGCTGTCCACATCGGCCAAATCGCGCCCGATGCTTTGCATCAAGGCCTGGAGCTTCTTACCGGAAAAGCCGGCATCGACCAGCACCTTGTGCTCTGGAGTCTCAATGTAAGTCGCGTTCCCCGAGCTGGAACTCGCTAACACGCTCACCCGCATTCCAAAATCTTCTGTCAATGACTTATCCCTTCCTAGTGGCGCTTAGTCTTCATTGCTGCGATCCTTCACCGCTGTTTTGGTAATCGCATTCAAGCGCTTGATCGTCACACTCTTGCTGCCTTGATTCTGCACGCCGACAAACCAGGCCGGCACATACACCGTGCTGCCTTTGGTGTCCAAGAGGTAATTATACGCGAGTTCGACCCATTTGACCGTGGCCCCGTTGGTCAGCTCGTTATCCTTGTACAGCGCCACGACCGCGTCCCGCGCCGAGGTCAGCTTCACGTCACTCTTGAGCACAGCCATCTTGGCGATATAGGTCTGAGTGTAGCTCACCATCTTGCCCGCGTTAATCGTGAAGGTGATCTGCGCGCGCTTGTCGTAGATCTTGTGGCCTTGAATCTGCTGACAAAAGACGAGCTTGTTCGGCGTCGACAGGCTTTCACTATAGCGATACTGCGTCCCAAACAAGGCGTGCGTCGGGTCTTGGAGCCACTTGCGCAGCGTCACCTGCTTGGCCTTCTTGAGCGCCAGTGGGGTGTGCAACACCGCGGTCAGCCGGTTGCCGTTGAAGTTCAGCGTCTGGCCTTGCAGCCGGTTGCGATTCGCCAAGAGCGCCGTGTTGGCCTGAGAGGCGAGGTAGCCGCCGGTTGGGGTCTTCGTCGAGAGCTTCGGTAACTTGATCTGGTCTCGCTGAATGTCTTCGACGATCTCGCTGGTTGTCGACTCGCTGACGGCCTGATCGACCTCTTGGCTTTGATAGAAGCTGATCCCTAAGAAAATGTTCACCGCGAAGAAGACGAGCAAGAAGATCCATTCGATTCGCTTAAAATCCATGTGTCCTCCTATCCCTGCGTCTGCTTATCTGCGTCTGGCCCCTGCCAGTTCGTGTAGCGCCGGTATTGGCCGCCGATTTCAACGAAATACGTTGGGGTCAGCTCGACGACCTGCGAGTTTTCTTTCTGCGACTGCCAATAATAGCCCAGCACCACGTCTTCGATCGCATCGTCGTGGTAGCCGACTCCGTGCAGGTGTTGCCACACCGCTTCGGAGCTTGGCAAGGTCACCTTGCCTTGGCTCGTCGGAATCGGCACCGTCAGATTGTTCATCGAGAAGAACATCTGCTGGCCACTGGTCGTCGTCGCCACGGTCACCCGCCCATAATAATGCGGGTTGAAGATCGGCAGGCCTTGCGCATACGAGCGGTAGGTCACCTTGCGGGTGGCCTTGTTGTAATGGTAATAGCGCATCGCGTTAAGGCCCAACAGGTCCAGCTTACCCAGAGACGCGTACGACTTCGTCAAGTTGGTCGCCAGCCCTGTCGCCGATGAAATCGCCGTGGCGTTGTCGAACTGCAACACATCGGTATCCGTGTTCAGCGTCAGCCGGTAGTCGGTGCCGGCCGTGTACACCGTGTCGGCCCCGAGCTCGCGGGCATCGACCGCCGAAGCAGTCGTTGTCGGCATCAAAAGCGAGACGTAATGGTTAGCGCTTTGCTGGTCGAGCAGGTAGACATACGGCTGAACGCTGATCGCGTTCGTGAAGTCTGACACCTGCCGGCCGTTATGCAGCCGCTTCTCGGTCACGCCAAATCCGGTGGCACTCGCATCGGCCACCAAGGCGTTCAGCTTCGTCAGCGCGTGCGCCTGCAAGGTACCAGTGTGGATCGTCCGCGTCGCGTCGTTGACGAATGTCAGCGTGTTGCGGTGCTTGGCGAGGTTGACGATCAGGCGGTCAAAGGTGAAATTGGCGTTGGTCGCCGTGGCCTTTTTGGCGAAGAAAGACGTGTTGAACGTCTGATAGGCCATCTTATCCGGATAAACCAGCTGCAGGGTCTCATCGGTCGCCAACAGCGCGGCGTATTCGCTGCTTGTCAGCTTGCCGCCATCGGTCACGGTGCTCAGGCGCCAAGTCCGCATCCGGGCTCGGATGGTCGTCGTGACGTTCTCATCTGGCGTAAACAACAGCTTCTTGGTGCCACCTTGTTGATAATAGGCGGTAGTCGGCGCCATCACAACGCCGGCACTTTTGGTCGTCTTGGCGCCTGAACGCCGCGTGACCGTCACTTGCGATTGCTCGTGTCCGAGACGCGACGGATTGCGCCAAATCAACCAGGTCAACACCACACTCAAGGCGATCATCACAATCAAGCCAGTGCGTAACAGCCAACCACTAAGCTTCATCCCAATCATCTCCTTCTTCTAAAGGTTCGTATGGCAAAGAGATGTAGAAGGTGCTGCCCTTGCCTTCTTGCGAATCGACCCAGATGCGGCCGCCGAGGGCTTCGACGACTTCCTTGGAAATCGCCAGGCCTAACCCGGTCCCCCCTTGTTGACGCGAACGCGCCTTGTCGACTCGATAGAAGCGGTCGAACACCTTATTGATGTCTTGGCGTGGAATCCCCAGTCCTTGGTCGCTGATCGATAAGATGACGTGGTTATGCGTCTCGACCAGACGCGCCGTGATCACGCCGCCTTCAGGAGAATATTTGATCGCGTTGTTCATGATGTTGTCGATCACCTGCATGAACTTGTCTTGATCGACTTCCACCCATAGATCGCGCTTGGTGATCTCCCGCCGAATCGAATAGCGCTTCTTGCGGCTAGACGGCAACGGTTGGACTCGGTTGTTGTCGTCGCCGGCCGACTCGTTATCGGTCTTGAGCATCATGTCGAAGCGATCGAGGATGTAATTGAAGAACTCGTTGAGATTGATCGTCTCCAGTTCGATCTTGCTAGTCCCTGAATCCATCCGCGATAGACTCAACAGGTCGTTGATCATGCGGATCATCCGGTCGGTTTCTTCTTGCGTCACTTTCAAGAACTGCGGGGCGATCTCAGGGTCTTGCCAGGCGCCATCGGTCAAAGCCTCGATATACGAGCGCATCGACGTCAACGGTGTCCGCAACTCGTGTGAGACGTTGGAGACGAATTCGCGCCGCTCCCGCTCGTTTTTCTGCTGTTCGGTGACATCGTGCAAAACCGCCACCAGCCCGGAGATGAACCCGGTTTCGCGCTGAATCAAGGAGAAGTCCACCCGCAAGATCAGATCGTGGTCGGTTTGTTCGGAGAAATCGAGCAACAGCTCTTCTTGGTTCTCCAACAAATCGCGCAACGTGTAGTCCTTGACGATGTTGAGCAGCTTCAAAATCGATAAGCCGATCACATCTTCGTTACGGGTGTTGAGCATCTCCAGCGCGGTTTCGTTGATGATGATGACGTTGCCGCGCCGGTCGGTGGCAATCACCCCATCGGTCATGTGCGCCAGCACCGAATCCAGGCGCCGCCGCTCGGCTTCGCTGGCTTCTTGGGCCTCTTCCACGCGCACGCTGAGGTTGTTGACGGCGACCGCCAACTGCCCTAATTCGTCTTGCCCATAGATGCGGACCTGCCCGGAATAGTCGCCGCGCGCCATCCGAATCGCCTGTTTCTTCATCTCATCGATCGGGCGGGTGATCGCCCGCGAGATCACGATCGCTAAGATGGTCCCTAACAACCCGGCAAACAACGACGCAATCAGGAAAATGCTGACGATCTTGTTGATGTTGGTGTACACCGAATCCATCGATGCCGAGATCACGATCGCCCCGATCACCGCCGAACCATCCCCGGTGGCGTTCGGGTTCTTCAACGGAATGATCTTCGTGTACGTCGAACCTGTCGCGTCGCCGTACTGGAAGCCTTCAAAGATCTGGCCGTTATACAGCACAGACTTCACATTGCCTGAGGCGGATTTTTGCCCCACATCGGACTGATCATTGATATCGGAGTTGGCCCGGATCGTTCCTTTCGCATCGACGACCTGCAACTCCGCGGAGTTGGCGATTTCCGCCTGGCTGATCGTCGTCTTGATGTCCGTGTTCGCCGCGTCGGTATCGGTGCGCATCAAGTCGGTACCGAGCTTACTTTGGATATAGGTGTCCACATTCAGACTCGTCTTGAACGTCTCGACATTTTGTTGTTCCAACGACCGAACAAAATACGCGCCAATGAGCTCCACGGTTACCAACAGTAACAGGATAAACACCAGCGCGATCTTGAAGTGGATCGATTGGAAAAAATGAATCTTCTTGTTCATTGAACCCCTTACTCCGCGTCAGGATTGCGCAAATAATAGCCGACCCCGCGACGGGTGACCAGCCATTCGGGATGCGATGGCGCGTCTTCGATTTTTTCCCGCAACCGGCGCACGGTCACATCGACCGTCCGCACGTCGCCGAAATAATCGTAGCCCCAAACCGTCTGCAAGAGGTGCTCCCGCGTCATCACCTGGCCGAGGTGGCGCGCCAGGTAATGCAGTAGCTCGAACTCCCGGTTCGTCAGCTCGATCTTCTCACCACGCTTAGAAACCGTGTAGGCGTCTGGATGGATCGTGAGATCGCCAACGGTGAGGTCTTTGTTCTCATCATCGGGCTCTTGCGCCTGCTGGTTGGCCGACTGGCGTCGCAGGTTGGCCTTGACGCGCGCCACCAGCTCGCGGTTAGAGAAGGGCTTGGTGACATAGTCGTCGGCGCCGAGCTCGAGGCCCAGCACCTTATCGATTTCAGAATCCTTGGCCGTCAGCATGATGATCGGCGTGTCGCGGTCTTTGCGGACCTGGCGGGCGACTTCCAGCCCGTCGATCTTCGGCAGCATCAGATCCAACAAGATCAGATCCGGATTTTCTTCTTCGACTTTGGCCAAGGCCTCTTCACCGTCGTAAGCGGTGACGACGTCGTAACCTTCTTTTGCTAAATTAAACTTCACGATATCAGAGATGGGTTTTTCATCATCAACCACTAGGATCTTCTTTGCCATGAATTGGCCTCCTTGGTCATATTGTCTCTATTATAACGGTTTATTGGATTCTGAGCAAAACCGCCGCGAGACTGTGTTCAAAGGCGCGAAGACAGGCGTACAATAGTGAGTTATCAGGAGGAAAATGCCGATGGAAATCCACGTAAACCAGATCAAGCTTTTTTATACTCAAACCGGGACCGGGCCGGCGTGCCTCTTGCTGCACGGCAACGGCGAAGACCACACGCTGTTCACCGACTTGATCCCCAAGCTGGCCCGCGACTACACCGTCTACGCCTTAGACGCCCGCGATCACGGCCAAAGCCAAGCTAATCTGCCGCTGTCTTATCAGTTGATGGCCGATGACGTGATGGCCTTTACCGCCGCCCTCGGCCTCGACAGCATCAACCTCGTCGGCTTCTCAGACGGCGCGATCGTCTCGCTGCTGGTCGCCAGCCAGCGCCCCAGCCTCGTCCACAAGGTCGTTTTGGCCGGCGGCAACCTCACGCCTCAAGGGGTGCACCCTGCCGCGCGCATCAACGTCCGCTTCAATAATTGGCGCCACCGCGACCCTAAATTAGAATTAATGCTGAATGAACCCCACATCGCGACGGCCACCTTGAGGCGCATCACCGCCCAGGCATTCGTCATCGCCGGCGAACACGATGTGATCAAGAAAGAAGAGACGATTGCCATCGCCAGCGGGATTCCAACAAGCATCTTGCGCATCGTCCCCGGTGCCAGCCACGACTCGTATGTGAAGGATAACGCGCAGTTTTACCATTACATCGCCGCGTTCTTGCAGCCGTTCCGTGCTGAATAATTTTTGTATATTTTCCCAAAAAGCTTGCATATTCTGTGAATTGGGTATATATTCAATAAAAATTCAGTTTTAGGAGTTGGCGGGAAATGAGAAAAATGAAACGGTGGGTCATCGCCTTAATCGCCGGATTGGCATTCATCATCGCCGGCGCAGCACATCCAGTAGACGCGGCAACGAGTCGTGTTCAAGCGATCAAAGACCGCGGCTATATCACCGTGGGTCTCTCTGCCGACTACGCGCCACTGGAATTCCACGCGACGGTTAACGGCCAAGACAAGATCGTCGGCGCCGATGTCTCCTTGGCGCGCAAGATTGCCAAGGATATGGGCGTCAAGTTGCAGATCAAGGAAATGGGCTTCGACGCTTTGATCGGCGGTTTGAAAACCGGTAAAGTTGACATGGTTATCTCGGGGATGAGTAAGACTCCTGAGCGGGCCAAGCAGGTCAACTTCTCGAAGCCTTACATGTATGAGAAACAGATCGTCGTCATTCGCAAGGCCGACAAGAGCAAATACAAGAACGTGGCCGACTTCGACGGGGCAACCGTCGGCGCACAAAAGCAAACGACGCAAGAAGCCATCGCCAAGGCGCAACTGCCAGGCGCGAAGATTCACAGCCTGCAAAAGGCCAACGATGTGGTCGCCCAGGTGTCTTACAACAAACTCGATGCCGGGGTCATGAGTTCGATCATCGCCGGGGCCTACGTTCAGAAGAACAAGAGCCTGATGATGGTCGACCCGCATTTTGCCACCTCGGCTTCACCAACGGTCGTCGCACTGCCGAAGAACGACACGGCGCTGACGGCGCAGATCAACCAGTCGATCGCTTCAATGAAGAAACAAGGCCTCTGGAAGAAATACCTCAACCAAGCCTACACCTTGCAGAACCAATCTGATGGGTTCTGGCACAAATACGGCAACTACTTCGTCAAAGGGGCGCTGAACACCTTGCTCTTCGCCTTGCTGACGGTCATCGCCGGGACGGTCATCGGGACGCTACTCGCCTTGATGCGGCGCAGCAAGGTCTGGATCCTCAAGGCGATCGGGGCGGTTTACGTCGAATTCATTCGCGGCACACCGCTGATGGTGCAAGCCTTCATCGTTTTCTTCGGGACGCAGGTCCTCGGGCTCAGCCTTTCTGCTTTTGCCGCTGGGGCGATCGCTATGGGGATCAACTCCGGGGCGTACGTCGCTGAGATCATTCGCTCCGGGTTGAACTCCGTGTCGATCGGCCAAACCGAAGCCGCCCGTTCGCTGGGATTGTCGAGCAAGCAAACCACGCAATACGTGGTCTTGCCCCAGGCGATCAAGAACATCTGGCCGGCGTTGGGGAACGAATTCGTCACCGATATCAAGGAAAGTTCCGTGCTTTCCGTCATCGGGGCTTCCGAGCTGATGTTTGAAGGTTCGACCGTTCAAGGCGCTTCCTTCCAGCCTTTCTTCCCGATGTTCGTTGTCGCCTTGATCTACTTCGCGATGACCTTCATCTTGACTCGCGCACTCGGCTTGGTTGAGCGCCGCATGAACTAACTCACTGCTAATCCTTGCATTCACGCAAACACTTTTCTAGGAGGAACTTAATTATGACTCAAAAAATCGTTTTGGCTTATTCCGGTGGTTTGGACACTTCTGTTGCGATTCCTTGGTTGAAGGACAAAGGCTACGACGAGATCATCGCCGTCTGCTTGAACGTCGGCCAACCCGGTGCAGACATGGACTTCATTCAGAAGAAGGCCTTGGAAGTCGGCGCCGCTGAATCCTACGCGATCGACGCGCAAGACGAATTTGCCGACAAGTATGTGGCCCCTGTGATCAAGGCCAACGCCTTGTATGAAGGCGACTACCCGCTGGTGTCCGCCTTGTCTCGGCCTTTGATCATCGACCACCTCGTCAAGATTGCCCATGACCATGGTGCCACCGCCATCGCCCATGGCTCGACTGGTAAGGGGAACGATCAGGTTCGTTTTGAAGCGGCGATTCACGCTCTCGACCCTGACATGAAGATCGAAGCGCCGATCCGTGACTTCCACTGGTCTCGTGAAGAAGAGATCGACTACGCCAAAGACCACAACGTACCAGTGCCGATCGGCAAGAAGTCCCCTTACTCTATCGACTGCAACCTCTGGGGCCGCGCCAACGAAGCCGGCATCCTCGAAAACCCATGGAACCAAGCACCTGATGATGCTTGGGGCATGAGCGTCAGCCCAGAAGAAGCACCTGATGAAGCCACCTTCCTCGACCTGACTTTTGAAAAAGGCTTACCGGTCGCCATCAACGGCACCCCAATGCCTCTGGCAACGCTGATCAAGAACCTCAACCAGATCGCCGGCGACAACGGCATCGGCCGCATCGACAAGATCGAAAACCGGATGGTCGGCATCAAGTCGCGTGAAGTCTACGAAGCCCCAGGTGCCGCGGTGATCATGACCGCCCATCACGAATTGGAAAACCTCACCTTGGAGCGCGACATCGCCCACTACAAGCCACTGATCGAACAACAGATCACCAACATGATCTACGAAGCCAAGTGGATCACCCCGCTGTTCGATGCCTTGATGGCCTTCGTCGACGAAACCCAGAAGAACGTCAATGGCGTTGTGAAGATGAAGCTGTACAAGGGTAACGTCACGGCGGTTGCACGGAAGTCCGAGAACTCCTTGTACGACGAGAACCTGGCGACCTACACCAGCGCCGACTCCTTCGATCAAGAAGCCGCTGCCGGCTTCATCAAGCTCTGGACGCTGCCAGGCACCGTTTACGAACAAGTGAACCACGTGCACTCACAAGCCAAGGAAACTGCTAATGACTGATAAATTATGGGGTGGTCGTTTTACCCAAAAGGCTGCGGCATGGGTCGACAAGTTCGGCGCATCGATCAGCTTCGATCAACAGATGGCGCATGAAGACCTCGAAGGCTCGCTCGCCCATGTGGCGATGCTTGGCAAGACCAAGATCATCCCGCAAGAAGACGCCGACGCGATCACCGCTGGCCTCCACCAGCTGCAACAGAAGCTCGATGCCGGTGAGCTCCACTTCACCGTCGCCAACGAAGACATTCACCTGAATCTCGAAAGCATGCTGACGGACTTGATCGGCCCGGTTGCCGGCAAGCTCCACACCGCGCGCAGCCGCAACGACCAAGTCGCCACCGACTTACACCTGTGGCTCAAGCACCGCCTGCCAGAACTGATGAACGCGATTTCCGGCCTGCAAAGCGTGCTGGTTGCTAAGGCCGCCGAACACGCCGGCACGATCATGCCTGGCTACACGCACCTGCAACACGCCCAGCCGATCACTTACGGGCATTACCTG
Organism: uncultured Lacticaseibacillus sp.; assembly: GCA_934293835.1. Lineage (GTDB taxonomy): Bacteria > Bacillota > Bacilli > Lactobacillales > Lactobacillaceae > Lacticaseibacillus. The sequence continues at coordinate 11,467 of CAKQZO010000044.1, forward strand.
CTGGCCTACTTCGAGATGTTCCAGCGTGACTACGAGCGCTTCGCCTTCAACCAAAAGCATACCGACAAGCTGCCCCTCGGCGCGGCCGCACTGGCCGGCACGACGTTCCCGATCGATCGGGAGTTTGTCGCCGAGCAGTTGGGCTTTGACGAAGTTTACCACAAC
>CAKQZO010000045.1 GCA_934293835.1 uncultured Lacticaseibacillus sp.
ACACGTCGGCAGCGTCAAGGAACATGCCTGCGCTTGCGAGAGTGAACACTTTGTAAAACAATCGGGATTCTTTACCGTAATTCATTCGTTGGTCGATCGACATTGGGGTTGTTGAGATTTCCATCGTGTTCACTCCTTTATATGATTAAATTCCGGGTGCGTTTTAGTTAAATACCGGCCGCTTGGCTTCATAGGCCTTGATCTGGTCTTCGTATTGTTCCGTGAGGCTGATGTCGTCTTGGCCCTTGAGGAACTTCTCTTTCCAAGTCGGGTTGATGTCGAAGTGGAACGTGTGATCGCGGAAGATGACGTTTTGGGCTTCTAGATCGATCGTCACCTCTTCATCGGCCTGGCATTCGCGCAGGATGGCGCGGTCAGCTTCGGGCAAGATGATCGGTAACAGCCCGTTTTTGGTGGCGTTCATGAAGAAGATGTCCGAGAAGCCGCCTGCGATAACAGCGCGGAAGCCGTAGTCGGTCAGCGCCCAAACCGCGTGTTCCCGGCTGGAGCCGCAGCCGAAGTTGTTACCTGTGATCAGAATCGTCGCGCCTTGGTGTTCCGGCTGATTCAGCGGAAAGTCCATCTTCTTGCTGCCGTCTTCGTTATACCGCCAGTCGTAAAAGGCGCTGATGCCAAAGCCGGTGCGCAGGATGTTCTTCAAAAATTGCTTGGGGATCAGAATATCCGTATCGATATCATCGTTCGGAATGACGATGGCTTTGCTCGTTTCTTTGATAAAAGCTTCCATAATATGATTCCTCCTCTAAACTTGCTGGTCCTATGTATCCTCGGTGAAAGCACCGAGGTGATATGCGATGCGCTAAGTGCGCGCCATTTCGCTCTGTATTATAGTCGAGCTGCATGGCGCAACGCGGGTACAGCTAGCTACGCAAGCGCACTCGGGGCCAAAATCGCCCCAAGCACGCTTGCTAGGCTATCCGACCTGCTAAGTATGCGCCATTTCGCTCTGTATTATGTGTGCCTGAATTTCAGGACGGTGATGCATTATGTTGCGGACCCGCGCGTCAACTTACGCGGTGACGGGTGATTGCGAAATATCGACGAAATGTCCGGCAACCGCGGCGGCGGCGACCATCGCTGGGCTCGCGAGATGCGTGCGGGCGCCTGCACCTTGGCGGCCTTCGAAGTTCCGGTTGGAAGTCGAGGCACAATGCTTGCCAGCAGGCACCTTGTCTGGGTTCATCGCCAGACATGCGGAGCAGCCTGGTTCGCGCCATTCACAGCCGGCATCGATGAAGATCTGGGCGATGCCTTCGTCCATGCAGCGGTTGCGCACCGCGCGGGAACCAGGCACGACCCACGCCGTGATGTTAGAGGCGATGTGCTTGCCCTTCATGAACTGGGCCGCGGTCTTCAGATCCTCATAGCGGCCGTTGGTGCAAGAGCCGATGAAGATGTAATCCAGTGGGATCTCTTCGGCGGTCATCCCAGGATGCAGGCCGATATAGTCGTAAGCCTTCTGGTCGTTCTCATCTTCGACAGCAGGTAGCGCCTTGCGCACGCTGGTCGCCATCCCCGGGTTCGTCCCCCAGGTGATCATCGGCGCCAACTCTGAGACATCAAACTCGATCACCTTATCGTAGTCGCTGACGTCATCGGTCTTATACTTCTGCCAGTATGCGATCGCCTTGGCCATGTCCTTCGGCGCGTATTCGCGGCCGGCGACGTAATCGTAGGTCTTGGCGTCAGGGGCAACCATCCCGGTCTTGGACCCGCCTTCGATACACATGTTGCAGATCGTCATCCGGCCTTCCATCGACATATTCGAAATGGTGTCACCGAAGAATTCCATCGCGTAGCCTTGGCCGAAGGCGACACCGTACTTGCCGATCAGCCCCATGATGATGTCTTTGGGGAAAACGTTGTGCGGCAGCTTGCCCGTCACGTGCACCCCCATCGCCTTGGGTTTGGTCTGCCAGATTGTCTGCGTCGCCATGACGTGTTCGATTTCGCTAGTGCCGATCCCGAAGGCCAGCGCCCCAAACGCCCCGTGTGTGGAGGTGTGGGAGTCCCCGCAGACGATTGTCTTCCCCGGCTGCGTCAAGCCGCGCTCTGGGCCGACGACATGGACGATGCCTTGACGCGAATCGCCGATTTTGGCCAGCGTGATGCCGAACTCCTTGCAGTTCTTCTCGAGGGTCTCAATCTGCGCCTTGGCGATCGTATCTTGAATGTTAAAAATGTTCTCGGTAGGGACGTCATGGTCCATCGTTCCGAAGGTCAAATCCGGCCGCCGCACGGTGCGGTGATTCATCCGCAAGCCTTCAAACGCCTGCGGAGACGTCACCTCGTGAATCAGTTGCAGGTCGATGTAGAGTAATTGAGGCTCGCCTGGTTTGCCGGCAACAACATGGTCTTGCCAAAGCTTGTCAAACATAGTGGTCATTTCAAGTCGTCTTCTTTCTATATATAACTCAGATGCGGGCAATGATTGCGGCGGTGACTTCGGCCGTGGTGGCCTTACCACCGAGGTCTGGGGTGGTGATACCAGCGGCGATCACCGCATCACAGGCCTTCTCGATCGAATCGGCCATCGCCTGTTGCTGGAAGGAATAGCGCGCCATCATCGCCACGCTTTTGACCATCGCAATCGGGTTGGCGATGCCTTGGCCGGCAATGTCTGGCGCCGAGCCGTGAATCGGTTCGTAGAGGTTCGGGCCGCTGGCACCGGCCGACATCGACGGAATCGTGCCGATCGAGCCGGTGATCTGCGCGGCTTCATCGGATAAGATGTCACCGAACAAGTTCGCGGTGATGATAACGTCGAATGCGGTCGGCTTGCTCAAGATCGCCATCGTGGTGGCATCGATGTACCGGTAGTCGACGCTGACTTCTGGGTAGCGCATCGCGATGCGCTCAGCAGTCGCCCGCCAGAACTTCGAGGTGGCCAACACGTTGGATTTGTCGACGATTGTCACGTGCTTGCGCCGCTGCATCGCCATGTCGAAGCCGGTGTTCATGATGCGTTCGACTTCAGCCTTCGAGTAGTACATCGTGTCGATCGCGTGTTCTTCTGCCAACTCCCGCGGCTTGCCGAAGTACGCGCCGGAAGTCAGCTCCCGAACGATGACGAAATCAGTGCCGCGGACGATCTCCGGGCGAACCGGGCTGTCGTCGATCTGCGCCTCACTCACCTTGGTCGGGCGAATGTTGGCGTAGAGTTCCAAGGCTTGACGAATGCCCAACAAGCCGGCTTCGGGACGCTTAGGCGCTGCGTCCCACTTCGGTCCGCCGATGGCCGCCAGCAGAATCGCATCGGCGGCTTTCGCCCCTGCGACTGTGCTGGCCGGGATCGGGTCGCCACACGCATCGATCGCGGCCCCGCCGAAGGGATAAGCGGTGGTATCGTAATCAAAATCGTACTTCGCCGCGGCGGCCTGCAAGACCTCAAGCGCCCCGGCCATGATCTCCGGCCCGATGTAATCCCCAGATAAGACGGCAATATGATAAGTCATGTGTTGCTCCTTTCAGCTCCAAGCGTAAAAAAAATCGACTAGTCTTAGTCACAAGGACTAACGCTAGTCGATCGTTGTCGGCTAGCCACCGGGTAAGTCGGTGACCAGCTCTAAAAAGTTGGGCACCGACTATCTCAACACGGCGATGCTCAACAACAAGGTTGCAATCATGGTTTTGGCGTTCATGTTCATTACTGGCTTCATCATCATCACAACCTCCTGTAAATTAAGTATGAGGCTATATTAACGTTTTCTAATAAACCTGTCAACAGTCTTTCATAAATTAATCATAAACCGTGAGTGCGAGGGCGCCCAGCCCGTCGATCTGGCCTTGCACGGTGTCTCCGGCGTGCAGGTAAATCGCCGGCTCGTGCCCCACTCCGGTGCCCATCGGCGTGCCGGTGAACAGCAAGTCTCCCTGTCTCAGTGCCACGATGCTAGACAGATACGCGACCAAGTCCTCGGGGGTGAAGATCATCTGTGCAAGCGGCGCGTGTTGCATCACCTCACCGTTGACGGTCGTCGTGATCATCAACGCGTCGCGGTCGGTGATTTCATCGGCGGTCGTGAGCCACGGCCCGACCGGCGCAAAGTTGGCAAACGACTTGCCGAGGCTGAATTGCCCCGGGTCGTTGGCAAATTGCACATCCCGATCAGACAGGTCTTCGCCGACCATGTAGCCGGCGATGTGCTTGGCCGCGTCGGCCGCTTGAATGTTGCGGCCACCGACACCGATCACCACCACCAGCTCGGTTTCCCAATCGGTGCGCGGGCCGTGCAGCTGCACGGCAGCCGTCGGGTTCGCGATCGCGCTGGGGAACTTGGTGAAGATGCTCGGCGTCTTTGGCAAGGCCAGATGAATCTCTTTGGAATGATCGGCATAGTTCATGCCGATGGCAAATACCTGGCCAGGGGTGGGGATCGGCGCCTGCAAGTCACTCGCGGCCACGGCCTGAGCGGGGCCCAGCTGCCACGCGGCTTCCCCAGCGGCTTGAGCGGCCAACACTGTGGTAAAGTTGGCGATCGGCGCGCCTGTGTGCGCATCTAGCATCTGATACGGTCGGTTATTGATTCGAGCAATTTTCATCGCAAAGACCCCTTTTTATGATAGTATTCGGCGACCTGGTTGACATAATCTTGGGCGGCGTTCACCTGGGCGAGCAACGTGCGGTCGTGAGTAATCGTGTTGCCGCTTTCGCGCAAGAAGGCGTACTGTTCCCAATACGGCAGCTTGAGGCTGGCGGCCAAGGCGATCTCTTGTTGGCGGTCGTAGGCGACCTTGCGGAAGGCCACGTCGATGCGCCCTGCGTCGTCGATCGTCAGCAGCGCATAATGCGCCCGCTGATCGGCAAAAAAGCGCGGCCACAGGCTATACGGTTGGCCGACCGCGCCGGGGTTGATGACCAACTGCCCGCTTTGCGTCGTGCGCATCACCTGCTGGTGTGTGTGCCCGTACACGGCGATGTCGACCGTCGGTGGGACCAGCGCGTCAAAATTAGCCTGGGGCTGGGCGGGATACAGGCTGCTGCCTTCGTCTTGATCAGGCAAGTTGTGTGTCGCCTGAATCTGCACGCCGTTGACCGTGACCAGCTGGCAGATCGGCTTGGCGGCGATCTGAGGAAACATCGTCGCCGGAGCGTGATCGCTCAGATACGCAGTCAGCTTCGCCAAGTAAATCGCGCCGGGATCGTCGAGCTCAAAATCCCCGCGCCGCATCGCCAAGGCCGCATCTTCCCAGTTACCGCGCAGCCACACCTGCGGCTGGACGGCCGCCAGTTGGGCGTACAGCGCGCCTGCGCCTGGGCCGGGAAGGAATAGATCGCCTAAGAACCAATACGCCGTTGCGTGGGCGGCGGCCGCATCGGCCAATACCGCCGTAAGCGCGCCGACGTTGCCGTGGATGTCCGCCAGCAACGCAATTTTCTCTGTCATGCCATTCACCTCGTGCGTCCATTGTAACCGTCGACCTTAAAATTTGCCATCTTCAGATGATGCGGCTATGCTAAGGATGTATCTAATAAAGCGTTCACATTCATAAGGAGGTCGGCTATCATGGCTTCAAAAACAATCTTCAATGTTTACTATGATGACACCCACGAACTCGCCTTAGACCTTTACGAGACCCGCGGAGCCGCCCGCGCCGGGGTCATCTTGATTCATGGTGGCGGCTGGTTTCGCGGGGACAAACGCAAGGAAAGCAATTGGGCAAATCGCTTAACCGCCCGCGGCTTTTTCGTCATCGCCCCCAACTACCGCGAAGGCGCAACCGGCCACTTCCCGGCACCGCTTGAGGACATGGATCGCTTGTGGCAATGGCTGCAGCGGCGCGAGTTACCGTTCAACCGGCGCTTAATGGCCGTCGCCGGGGCCAGCGCCGGCGGGAACCTCGCCGTGGAGATGAGTCTTAAATATGGGATTCCCGGCGTGAGCCTGTCTGGGATCTTGGACATTCAAGACTGGCTGAACCAACACCAAGACGTCGTCGCGCGCCAAGGCGACACCAGCGGCTTTGCCACCGCGGCTTCAAAGACGATCAATCAGACTGGGGCCAACGACAGTTTCTACAAGTGGTTCATCACCAATTACCTGCCTGACCCTGCCGACTACGCCTTGGCGACTCCGGCCAATCACGTCACCAGCGCCAGCGGGCCGTTGTACCTCGCTAACTCGCTCAATGAATTCGTGCCCACAAGCGGGGTCGCCACCCTTTCCGCCGCCCTCGGCCAAGCCGGGGTTCCCCATGCGACCCGCCTGTTGGCCGGCACGCGCCACGGGGAGGCCTACCTCGATGACGTCTTCGCCTCCACCACCGCCTTTCTCGAACGCAGCTTGAACCTGTAACCCACACACGAACAATAGGGCTGTGACAAAAGTCACAGCCCCTTTCATGTGCCCGAATATTCCAGTGATGTTACGTTCCAAAAGGCCCCATTCTTATGCCCGGACGAGCGTGCGGGTGGCCTGGACGATGCGCTGGGCGACGGTCGGGTTGTCCATCGTGTAGATGTGGATCCCATCGACGCCATGGACGAGCAGGTCCACGATCTGATCGATCGCATAGGCGATGCCAGCGTCTCGCATCGCGATCTGATTGCCTTCATAGTGGTTCATCATCGAGACGAACTTGGCCGGCAGGCGCACCCCGCCCATCTGCGCCATCCGCTGGATCTGGCGCTGGTTCAACACCGGCATGATCCCGGCTTCGATCGGCACGTTGATGTTGGCCGCTCGGCAACGCGCCACGAAGTCATAGAAGACCTGGTTGTCGAAGAACAGTTGTGAGATCAGCTGCGTCGCGCCGGCATCGACTTTGAGCTTGAGATGCGCGATGTCATCGGCGAAGTCGATCGATTCGGGATGGCACTCGGGATAGCAGGCGCCGATCACGTTAAAGTCCCCGCGCGCCTCAATGTGCGCCACCAAGTCGTTGGCATGGGGAAAATCGTTGCTGACGCGCCCGGATTGGGGGATGTCGCCGCGCAAGGCCAAGACGTTCTCGATACCATGGGTGGCAAACTGATCGAGCAGCTCGTCGACCTCCGCACCTGTCAGCTGTGCGGCAGGGAGGTGGGCGACCGGCTCGATGCCGTATTCACTTTTGATCAAGCTGGCGATTTCCAACGTCCCGGCTTGGCGCTTGCTCCCGCCGGCGCCGAAGGTCACCGAGACAAAATCGGGATCCAGCTGACTGAGCGCATCCATCGTGCCGTAGATGCGCGTGAAGTCGATCGACGGCGACTTCTTGCGCGGTGGGAAGACTTCAAAGGAAATCACCTGATGATCGTTAAACAGTTGGTTGACTTTCATGAATTTCCTCCCGCACCTGACGCGTTGCTTCAACCATGTTCTTCAGGCTGGCAAGCGTCTCAGGTTCCTCGCGGGTCTTCAGCCCGCAATCTGGATTGATCCAGACGTTGGCCAACGGAATCCGCGCCAAGATTTTGTGAATGATGGTGACGATTTCTTCCACAGAAGGCACACGTGGTGAATGGATGTCATAGACCCCGGGGCCGACATGGGTTTCAAAGTGCGTGTCATGCAACACATCCAACAGCGTCAGGTCCGCACGCGCCGCTTCAAACGAGATCACATCGGCATCGAGCGCATCGATGGCCGCGATGATGTCTTGGAATTCGGAGTAGCACATGTGCGTATGAATCTGCGTGGTCGGTTGCACCGCCGCGGCAGTCAGCCGAAACGCCGGCACGGCCCAGTCGAGGTATTCGGAATACCAGTCCTTCTTGCGCAGCGGCAGGTTTTCGCGCAAGGCCGGCTCGTCGATTTGAATCACCTTGATGCCGTTCTTCTCCAGGTCCAACACTTCGGCCTGCAAGGCAAGGGCGATCTGTTCGGTCGACAGCTTGGCTGGTACGTCGGCACGTGGGACTGACCCGTTCAAAATGGTGACCGGACCGGTGAGCATCCCTTTGACCAGCTTGTCCGTCTGGCTTTGGGCATACACCGTCTCAGCGACCGTGATCGGCTGGTTGCGGGCAACATCACCCCAGATGATCGGTGGCTTCACGCCGCGCGTCCCGTAGGATTGGACCCAGCCGTTTTCGGTAAAGCGGAAGCCTTCGAGATTTTCACCGAAGTATTCGACCATGTCGTTACGCTCGAATTCCCCATGGACCAAGACATCTAAGCCGAAGTCTTCTTGAATCTTCAACCAGCGCCGAGTCTCGGCGTGGTTGAATTCGGTGTACTGTTCCTCGGTGATCTCGCCTTTGCGCAACTGTGCCCGGTTCTTACGGACGGCAGGCGTCTGTGGGAAAGACCCGATCGTGGTCGTCGGCAAATCTGGCAAGTTCAAGGCGTCTGCTTGCAGGCGCAGGCGGGTCTGGCGATCCGGCTGGCGGGTGTAGTCGGCCGGCTTCAAGGCCGCGATCTTGGCGTTCAGCGCGGCATTTTCTTCATAGCGCGGTTTCGCGAACAGGGCCTGGTTGGCGGTGAAGGCTGCGGACTGCGCGCCTTCTTGGCGAATCGTGTCGAGTTCTGCGAGTTCGTTCAGCTTCTCTTCGGCAAAAGCGAGATACTGCAACTCTGCCGGCGCGATCTTGCTTTCGTTGCGCGTCGTGTACGGCACGTGCAACAAGCTCGTCGAAGTCGACAAAACGGCATTGGCTGGCAACTGCTTGAGGATATCTAAGGCATCTTGGTAGTTGGTCTTCCAGATGTTCTTCCCGTTGATGACCCCGGCAAACAGCAACTTAGCGGCTGGGAACGGCTTGGCGGCCAAGGTCTTCAGGTTCGCGGTGCGGCCTTCGTTGAAGTCCAGCCCGATCCCGTCAAAATCCAGAGCAACCAGTGTGTCGTAAGAGTCGCGGACATCGCCGAAGTAGGTCTGCACCAGCACCTTCACCGCGCCTTTAGCGGCGAGAATCGGCTTGTACAACTGCTTGAACAAGTTGAGATCGGCTTCAGTTTGATCGTAGACCAAGGCGGGTTCGTCGAGTTGGACCCATTCGGCGCCTAAGCCGGCCAACTTGGCCAAGATCTCGCTGTAAGCGGCGCTCAAGGCGGCCACGAATTCGGCTGGCTGACGGCCGTCTAAGAAGCGGCTGAGGCGCAACAGCGTGTAAGGCCCGACCAAATCTGGCCGCGCATTAATGCCTTGGGCCTTGGCCTCTTGAAACTGAGCAAACAACTGCCAGTCGCCGACCTTGATCTCGGTGTCGCGGTCAAATTCTGGGGTCAAGTAATGATAGTTAGTGTTGAACCACTTCTTCATCGGCAAAGCTTTGACATCGCCGGTCGCGCCTTGATAGCCACGCGCCAATGCGAAGTATTCTGCCAAGTCGTCGAGCTGCAAGTCCTTGTAACGCTTAGGCACGATGTTCAAGAGCTTCGCCGTGTCCAGTGTCGTGTCAAAAAAGCTGAAATCGCCGGTCGGAATCTGGTCGATACCCGCCGCCTGGATCGTCGCCCAGTTCTTGGCACGCAAGTCCTTGGCAGTCGCCTGCAGCTCATCTGCGGACAGTGCCTGTTTGAAATACTTCTGGGTTTCAAATTTCAATTCACGATGTTCACCGATGCGGGGATAGCCGATAATTGTTGTCGTCATAAGATAATTCCTCCTAGATTGGATCAAAAGAAAAGAGCCGCCTGATGCGTATGCATCAAGGACAGCTCTGCTGTGGTACCACCTTGGCTTCAGGCAACGCTCACACGTTGCCTCTCGAGCGGTCCGACCAACTTGGCGAGACCGTCACGCTGTAATGGGCGTTCCCATGACAGCCTAACTGAATGCTCAGCCGTCAAGCGTAAACCAAGACCATCTTCGCGTAAGCATTCTTACTACCTTCCACCGCTGGCAGCTCTCTGTTAAGAATGGGCACCACACTACTCATCTTTTAATCGCTTTTTCATGTTGGATTCATCATAACGACATTGGCATAACATGTCAACGAATCCGGCATAGTCTTTTCCTATCGCGGGGTATAGCCTACGCCTATTATTGTTTAAGATTTGCTTATCAGGCCTATTGGGGCCGCTACTTTACGGTAAAATTCGTGTTGGAGGTATTGCCCATGCGTCGCCACATAAGCTTACTCATCATTCTCATCGGCATCTTGGCCGGCGCACCGACAACGCGGGTCTTTGCTGCGGCCCAAGCGCCGGTGACCGTCTATCTGCACGGCTACCTCGGCAATCGCCGTTCGATGTTGCCGCTGATGCAGGCCGCCCAACGCCAAGCCGGCGCAACCCCGGCCCTCGTGGCCACCGTCTCCCCGCAAGGCCGGGTCCGCTTCCGCGGACGATTGACCGCGACAACTCCGCGGCCGCTCGTCCAGGTCTTGTTTCAAGCCCACGCCACCGTCGCGCCACGGCAGTTGAGCGCCTGGCTGCACGCGGTGTTGGCCGCGCTGGCGACCCGCTATGGCGTGCGGCGCGTGAATCTGGTTGCCCACAGCCTCGGCAACACAGCCGTCGAGTGGTACCTCTTGCGCTGGGGCCATACCCCCAAGCTACCCGTTGTCGCTAAGTGGGTCAGCATCGCCGGTAACTACGACGGCATCCCGCGCATGCACATGCAGCCGCGCCACAACCGGATCCAACCCGATGGCCGGCCAGCGCTCATGGCGCCTAATTTTCGCCAGGCGCTACTCGTTCGGCGCCGCATGCCGGCCGTGGCGATCTTGAATCTGTATGGTGATTTGAACGACGGGTCGCATTCCGATGGTCGCATCTTGAACGCCTCTTCGCGGGCGCTGGGCTTCTTGGTCGCCGGGCGCGCCGCGCGTTATCAAGAGCAACGCGTCACTACTGGTGATGTCACCCACCGCGGGCTGCGCTTCAATCCCCAAGTCGCCGCTGCCACCGACCAGTTCTTGTGGCCTTGAGGGCCATAACAAAATGGGGCCTGTTGGAACGTAACATCAGCGGAATATTCGGGTACCAAAACCGCCTTTTGTCACAGCCCCCTCAACTCATTCGTGGCATGGCGCGTCTGGCACGCAGTCACACGTGATGGTTTGGCCTTTGCGCATCGCACAAAGATGGGCGAACAGCGTTTCAACCGTTTGGGTCATCGCCAGCGCCTCGCTGACCGTCGGCGTGTAAACGTAGCGCCGGCCTTCTCGACGAACCGTCAGCAGGCCCTTTTTGACCAAGCGGCCAAGCAGCGTCTTGATCGTAGAATCAGACCAGTCGCGCTTCAGCTGTAACAATGCGATCAGCTCGCGGCTGTGGATCGTGCCTTTGGTCCACACGATGCGCATGAGGTCCCATTCGGCTGGTGTAATCTCCTGAACTTTTGGTGTCACGATGATTCCCCCTAGCAATATTTTTCATTGATTACGGCGCGAATTCCTTGAGCACAAGTCTACACCCTTTCATAACGACTTACACGGTTGTCATTGGGGAATCGGTTTCCTTTCAAACCGTAACCGGTGCCTTTTTCACGCGGTTTGTCCGCCGTAAGCGCCACCAAAAGGCTAACCGTAAGGCGCGCTGATCATTCACGACAAGGATAAAATCTAGTGCGCATATCCTGAAAATTATGTTAGAATGAAAGAGTAAAAAAATTTAGTTTTCATTCTTTAGGAGGAACTATACATGCCATTAGTACACGGCACTGAATTGTTTCAAGCTGCTCGCAAGGGTC
>CAKQZO010000046.1 GCA_934293835.1 uncultured Lacticaseibacillus sp.
CTTATACACAGCAGGGATTAAAACGCGTTTCGCGTAACAGTGCGTGTTTCACAAGTTATAAACAAGTTGAAAACAGCCTGTGGAAAACTAATTAACAGCGGTGTTAACTTTGGGATAACCCGTCGATAGGCTGTGCATGAGTCACTGAGACGGATGCGGGGCTTACACAACTTATACACAGATTTTTTGGATTTTCGTTGTTTTTGTGGAAAAGACTTTTGGGCAAATTTTCATGGTAATGCTTGACGTGCCTAGGTGCAGTCCGTATAATGGGATAATGTTTGATAAGTAAATAGAGTTACTGAAAATAGTAATCAATAAATAGGAGGTGCAACCATGACCACCAAACGGACTTTCCAACCTAAGAAACGTCATCGCGAACGCGTCCATGGCTTCATGAAGCGCATGAGCACGAAGAACGGCCGTAAAGTTTTAGCTCGTCGTCGCGCTAAGGGACGTAAAGTATTATCTGCCTAAAAACCCCACTGACCGCGTCAGTGGTTTTTTTTTGCAAAGGTACGCGTTAAAAAGCAGCCTACATATAGGAAATGTGATGAAACAGGTGCGCCGACGCGACGCATCTTGTATACTTAAGGACAGATTGTGAGGGAGAACTCGTGCGTAAGTCGTATCGCATCAAAAAAGAAGCTGAATTTCAAGATGTGTTTGATCACGGGCAGTCGGTAGCCAACCGCAATTTCGTGATCTACCACCTGCGTCGAGACCAACCGCATTTTCGCGTTGGCATTTCGGTCGGTAAGAAGATTGGGCACACGGCGGTGATGCGTAACCAGATCAAGCGTTACATCCGCCAAAGTTTGTTAGAGCTTAAGCCGCAGATCGATCCGCAGATGGATTTTCTGGTGATCGCGCGGCGCGGTGCTAACAAACTCGACATGGCAGAAACCAAGAAGAACTTGGTACATGTCTTGACCTTAGCCGAAGTCTTGAGCCCTGATGTCGACATCATCTAGTACACGAAAGAAGGATATACGTGAGTAAGAAAACCGTTAAGCGGCTGGTGACCGTTCTCGGCTTGCTGTGTATGGCAGTTGTGCTGACGGCGTGCGGAACATCAACGGTGAACGCGAACAGTACTGGTTTTTGGGATCGGTACGTGATTTACAACGCCGCACAATTCATCCTCTGGCTGGCTAAATTCTTTGGTGGCAATCCTGGGGTCGGGATTATCATCTTCACCTTGTTAGTGCGGATCATCATCTTCCCATTGAGTTACATTTCGCTGAAGAGCATGGGTAAGCAGCAGGAAATCGCGCCGCAACTCAAGGCCTTACAGAAGAAATATTCCAGTAAGGATCCGGATACACAACGCAAGCTTCAACAAGAGACGCAGAAGTTATATGCCGAAGAAGGCATCAACCCGATCATGGGGTGTCTGCCGATCGCAATTCAGATGCCGTTCCTGTTCGCCTTATACCAGGCAATCTATCGAACCGATGCGTTGAAGACTGGGCATTTCTTGTGGTTGAACTTAGCGCAGCCCGACCCGTATTGGGTAATGCCGATCCTGGCAGCAATCTTCACGTTGTTGACCAGTTTGGTATCAACGCTGGCACAACCGCAACGCAACAACATGTCTTGGGCGATGGTTGCAATCTCGCCGATTATGATCTTAGTCATGGCGTTCCAATTCCCGAGTGCGCTGGCGATCTACTGGGTCGTCACCAACGCCTTTTCACTGGCGCAGACGTTCTTGATCCAAAATCCTTTCAAGATGCGGCGTGAACGTGAGGCAAAAGCACAGGCAGCCAAAGAACGCGAACGTGCTAAGCGTAGAGCTTATAAGCGTGCGTTGAGGAAGCGTTCGTAAGCCAGTAGGGCTGACGCGCCGGTAGCTTGCTGCCGACGCGTTTTTTGGTATGAGGCTTGAGTACGATTGGAGGAGAAGCATGCCGACTTTTCAGGGAACAACGATTCAAAAGGCAATTGATCTTGGCTTGCAGACGCTGGGGGTTGCCCGCGGGGCGGTCAGCGTTGATGTGATCCAGGAAGGTAAAAAGGGACTGTTTGGGCTCGGCAAGAAATCCGCGATCGTTAATTTGAAGTTGGCTGTGCCAGAGCCAGCACCGCAGCCAGAGTCCAAGCCGGTGGCGAAACATCATCACCGCCAGCCACAGACAGAATCGCTACATAAACGTGATGATCAAACCGCTGTGGCATTAGTGCAAAGCTATCTGGAAGACATCGTACGCGAATTGGGGATCGCGGCGACGATTGACAGCACTCGGCGCGGTGATAAAGTGTGGTTTACGATCAGCACGGATAAAGAGGCGCAGTTGATCGGCAAGCATGGCAAGATCATCAACGCGATTCAATACCTCGCCCAGACGGAATTCAACCGCTTCGGTAAGTCTAAGTGGACGATCATGCTGAATGTCGGGGACTATCGCGAGCGGCGTGATAGTTCGGTCCGGCGACTAGCGGCCAAGACGGCGCGTGAAGTGATCGCGCGTGGGAGTGCGGTGTATCTCGATCCGATGCCATCGTTTGAACGCAAGGCGATTCATGCTGAATTAGTCGATAATACGTATGTTGAGACACATTCTGAAGGCATCGATCCGCGGCGCTACGTCGTGATCACGCCCAAGCGGCGCTGAATCCAGCACGGAAAGAGGCGGCAATTGTGATTTTAACATTTGACTGTTATGGTACACTGCTGAATATGGCTGGTGTTGACTCGTGCTTGGCTGACCTTGCGCGGCGCCAAGGCGTGGATCCGGTCCAGTCTGTGGCCGCGTACAGTGCTTATGAAGACCGATTGATGTATGTGGAACAAGTGACCCCGTATACGGCGTTGATTCAAGCCAACTTAGCCTATGTCGATATGGAAATGAGAACTGGAAATGGTTTTCGCTCGGCCTATCCGCAAGTGATACAGGCGTATCAAGACCTGGTGCCATTTCCCGATGTGAACCAGGCGTTGCAACAGTTGCACGCTGCTGACCATCACCTGGTGCTCATGTCCAATTCGATGCAGTCATTGATGGCCGCCCATTTGACACGGTTGGCACCAGTGATCGATGCGGTGATTACCACCGATGAGACGGGGTGTTACAAGCCTCAACCAGACTTTTTTGCGTATGTGGCGCAGCACCTTCCTGCAGGCGAGCATGTGCATGTTGCCCATGGGTTCTGGTGGGACATCATGCCCGCAACGCGCAGGGGCTGGCGGCGGATCTGGATCAATCGTGATCAGCTAACTGCCCCTGCTACGGTGCAGCCATTGACGACATTGCCTGATTTAAGTGCCCTAGCGGCGGAGCTTGAAAAAGGGTGACGCTGGTGACTTGGTTTTGACAAGGGCCGCGGAATTGGCTAGAATGAACACAACTTAATCGTGACGAAGTAGTCAAAGTGCTTTGTCCATTGACGCCACCGGTAGCGGTAGGCGCGATGGACGGTGCACTTTTTTTATTGGTTTGGAAAGGGAGATTATTGTGGTAACGACCATCACGGAATATGATACGATCGCAGCGATTTCGACGCCGCCTGGTGAAGGGGCGATCAGCATCGTGCGCTTGAGCGGTGAAAATGCCATCGCCACTGCACAGCGGCTATTCAAGGGCAAAGACCTAACGCAGGTCCCGACGCATACCATTAATTATGGCCACATCCTAGAGCCTGATAACGGCACCGTTGTCGATGAGGTCATGGTTAGCGTGTTGCGTGCACCGAAAACCTATACGCGAGAAGACATGGTCGAAATTAATTGTCATGGCGGTATCGTTCCCACTAACCGGATCTTGCAACTGTTGCTGGGGTTAGGGGCGCGACTGGCTGAACCAGGTGAATTCACGAAGCGAGCCTTTTTGAATGGCCGCGTGGACCTCACACAAGCCGAGTCGGTCATGGACTTGATCCGCGCCAAAACTGATCGGGCGATGCAGGTGGCGGTTGATCAGCTCGACGGGGATCTGCGGCGGCTAATCACGAATCTGCGCCAAGAGATCCTTGATGTCTTGGCACAAGTTGAGGTCAACATCGACTATCCAGAGTATGATACCGACCAGATGACGACGCAGATGCTTCAAGAAAAAGCACAGTTAGTGTTGGCACGCGTCGATGAGTTGTTGGTCACGGCGGGTCAAGGTAAGGTCTTGCGCGAAGGCCTCGCGACGGCGATCGTCGGCCGCCCGAATGTTGGCAAATCGAGCCTACTTAACCACATGTTGCATGAAGATAAGGCAATCGTGACGGATGTTGCAGGCACCACCCGCGATGTCTTGGAAGAATATGTCAATGTGCGTGGGGTGCCGTTGAAGCTAGTCGACACCGCCGGCATTCGCGACACCGAAGATAAGGTGGAGAAGATCGGCGTCGAACGTTCGCGGCGGGCAATCACACAAGCCGATTTGATCCTCTTAGTGCTTGATGCGAGTCAGCCGTTAACTCCTGAAGATCGGCAACTATTAGAAGCGACCGCTAATAAACAGCGCATCGTGGTTCTGAATAAGCAAGATCTGCCTACCAAGCTTGAACTGGGGGAGCTGGTCGCTACGACACAGCTCGTGCGGACATCGATCACGACAGGGGCCGGGGTCGATGCTTTGGATACGAAGATCGCCGACCTGTTCAATGGCGGAATCGAGAACTCGCAGGCGACCCTGATGGTCACCAATGCCCGTCAGATCGGATTATTGCGCCAGGCCAAAGCCAGCTTACAGAGTGTTCTGGCGGGAATCGCAGCGGGGATGCCGATCGATCTGGTGCAGATCGATATGACTGCCGCGTGGGATAAGCTCGGCGAGATCACAGGCGATGCTGCCCCAGACGAGCTGATCACGCAGCTGTTCTCACAGTTCTGCTTGGGGAAATAAGGCGGGATATTTCCCGGGAAATAGACATTAAAAGGAGTTAGTATGCCACAAGTTCGTGAATATGAAGCCGCTACCTATGATGTGGTGGTTGTTGGTGCTGGCCATGCCGGCTGTGAGGCGGCGCTTGCTGCCGCCCGGATGGGAAATAAGACCCTGCTGATCACCATTAGCTTGGAGATGTTGGCGTTCATGCCATGTAATCCGAGTGTCGGCGGTCCGGCCAAAGGCATCGTTGTGCGCGAAATCGATGCACTAGGTGGTGAGATGGGCCACAACATCGATAAGACGTACATCCAGATGCGGATGCTCAACACCGGCAAGGGGCCGGCAGTCCGCGCTTTGCGGGCGCAGGCAGACAAGGCCGCGTATCATCGTAGTATGAAGGCGACGATTGAAGCCCAGCCGAACCTTGATTTGCGCCAAGGCCTAGTTGAGCGGCTACTGGTAGAAGCTGGTACTTGCGTCGGCGTCGTTGCGGCAACTGGTGCGCGTTATCGGGCGAAAAGTGTCGTTTTGACTGCCGGTACCTCGAGTCGCGGCAAGATCATCATCGGCGAGCTAATGTACTCTAGTGGGCCGAATAACAGCCTGCCGAGTATCAAGTTGTCAGAGAGTCTGGAAGCCAATGGGTTCAAGCTACGACGCTTCAAAACTGGGACGCCACCGCGTGTGGTTGGCAACTCGATCGATTTCGACCAAACCGAAGAGCAACCAGGTGATAAGGTACCGAACCATTTTAGTTTTATGACCCCAGATTCGGTTTACCTCAAGGATCAGCTGTCTTGCTGGATGACCTACACGAACGGCAAGACGCACGATATTATTCGCGAGAATCTTGATCGTGCGCCGATGTTTTCCGGAGTTATCAAAGGCGTCGGGCCGCGCTATTGCCCGTCGATTGAAGACAAGGTCGTGCGCTTTGCCGATAAGCCGCGGCATCAGCTGTTCCTGGAACCAGAAGGCCGCGACACCGATGAATATTACGTTGGTGATTTTTCGACCTCGATGCCTGAAGAGGTGCAGCTTAAGATGCTGCATTCCGTGGCGGGGCTTGAACACGCCGAACTAATGCGGCCTGGCTATGCTATCGAATACGATATCATCGAGCCGTGGCAACTGACGGCGACGCTAGAAACGAAGGTCGTCGCTAACTTGTTCACTGCTGGTCAGATGAATGGGACTTCCGGTTATGAAGAAGCCGCTGGCCAAGGCCTGATCGCAGGCATCAATGCCGGGTTGCGTGCACAGGGGAAGCCAGCGTTTACGTTGCGGCGTTCTGATGCCTATATCGGAGTTATGATCGACGATTTGGTGACCAAAGGCACCAACGAACCGTACCGCTTGTTGACGAGTCGTGCGGAGTATCGTCTGATTTTGCGGCATGACAATGCCGACTTGCGGTTGACCGAGATGGGGCGGCAGCTGGGCCTGATTCCAGACGCACGGTACGCGCAGTTCACTGCTAAAAAAGCCGCGATCGAAGCTGAACGTCAACGCCTGGAGTCGACGCGTCTACGGCCTAAAGCGGTCAATCCGTGGCTAGCCGAACGGAATTTACCAGCGTTAAAAGATGGCGTGTTAGCGGCCGATTTCTTGCGCCGGCCAGAGGTTAGTTATGCTGATTTGATGCAGTTCGTTCCGGCGCCAGTAGCGGTTGAGCGGTATGTTGCCGAAGAGGTGACGGTGCAGATCAAGTATTCTGGCTACATCGATAAGGAGATGCAAAGCATCGCCAAGTTGAAGCGCCTGGAGGCCAAGAAGATCCCTGACAGATTGGATTACGCAGCGATTAACGGCTTGGCGACAGAGGCGAAGCAGAAGCTGACCAAGATCCAACCGCAAACCCTTGCCCAAGCTAGCCGCATCTCCGGGGTCAATCCGGCCGATATCGCAATTTTATCTGTTTATATCGAACAAGGACGGTTGGCTAAGGTGCAGTAAGCTACCGCAGAGACGCAAAGACCCCACACCGCGGTGTGGGGTCTTTGTTGGATTTAGCGCACGATCAACAGGCTGATCAAGATTCCGATCAAGACAACGCCAGTAGCGCCTTTTAGCGTGTAGGAGATACGGTTACCAGTATGCGTGCGAATTTCTAAGCCAATAAGAATGATTGTTGCCAGTAGCGCAGTAACGACCATGATCAATAACTTGATGACTAAGGCATCCATAGTTACACCTCCAGATCGAAGTACGGATTGAGGTGTTTTTGAATCGCGTGAATCTGCAAAAGGTCGATCTTGGGTAATAGGCGATAGATGAAACTGGCGAAGGTATCGCGGTGGAACTTGTAGTCCATGCGACCGAGGCGTTGTTCGTGATCGGCATCGTCACGCTCCCAGACCTCTAAGTTATAAGGGGCGTCTGGAACGAGGGTAATATAACAATTATCGTTAAGCCAAACGATGGGTTTCAAAGACGATTGATCGATCACAACAATACCTCCAAGTTATCTTATCGCGACTGCGCGACAACCGCTATGCGGCGCGTAGCGCTAATGCAGATACTATTATAGCAGAAATATCACGGGGATAAACATGCTCGAGTTTGTGAATCGTTGTTCACAAACTTGCGTGCGGCGTGTCACCGGGGATTGCCGTGTCAAGCGCTAATTTGCTGATACAGACTGATACAACAGCCTTATCCCATGATGGCGTAGCGCTTAGCCGCTAAAAGATTAATTTTTCTGATGGTGCGTGAGAACTGTTTACTTCACAATCTAATCTTGCGCTGGCATGGGGCTGACCTCGTGAACGTCGGGATTATTGTTAGCGGAATAAACCCCGTTGGCTTGATGGCACGGACAAACCTGGTGTTATTTAATCAAGTTAAAATGGCGCAAGGCCTTCGGGATACCGCCGCGCCGGTAATCGTCGGTTTGATAATCGGCGATTGCGGCGACCTGAGGTAAAGCGTTGCCCATCGCCACGCCGACGGTTGCTGCCTGCAAGATCGCAATATCGTTATTGCCGTCACCAAAGGCGTAGGTCGGCAAACCGGCTAGTTCGGGTTGTTGCATCAAAAGCTCAAGCCCAGTCGCCTTAGACTGACCGGCATTGACGATGTCTAGGGTGTGATCGCCATTACGATAGAAGGCGAATTCTGGGAAAGCGGTGCGGTAACGTGCGGCAATCGCGTCACCAGCATCGTTGGCGGCGAGGAAAACCAACAGCATACAAACCGCCTCGCGTTGATAAAAGGCTGGATCGATCGGTGGTGGGGTCTGGTGCATGAGCGCGTAGTTGGCATCAGAATCCGGCGATGTCCGTGACAGCGCCGCGCCGTTGGAATTGTAATAGGCCAGGGCCACGTCTTCGGCAGAAGCCATCGCAGTCAGGCGCGCCAGCTGTGGTTGGCCCATCGGACTTTGAAACAGGTGCGTCCCGTTGTAGAAGATGTCGGCACCGTTGGCGGCGATGGCGCTGGAGATCTTCCCGATTCGCATCCAATCGTTAAGCTCATAATAGTTGCGTCCGGTGGCGATGACGGGCAGAACGTGATTGGCGTTGAGCGCCTCTAGGGCGGCCAGATTTTCTTCGGGAATCTGCTTTTCAGAATTCAGAAGCGTTTTGTCGAGATCGAACAGTGCGACTGCCTTATATGTCAAGCGTGTGTCCTCCAAAAGTATAAGATAGTTCTAGTTTAGCATAGAATCCGTCTCTAGCAGGAGGCGCTTACCGAGATACGTGGTAAGCTAGACGCAAGCGTGGCCAAATTGGAGGAGGCATCATATGGGAGCATTATTGAAAGTATCCGGCCTGAAGAAATCATTCGGCAAGAAAACGGTGCTTCATGGCGTTGATTTTACCGTTGCTTCAGGACGAGTCGTTGGGTTGGTGGGGCCTAACGGGGCGGGTAAAAGCACGATCATGAAGGCGATCTTAGGGTTGATTCCGACCGATGCAGGAAATATCACGATCGGTGACGAGCCGGTGGCAATCACCAGCCACAAGGCGTTGCGCCATGTCGGCGCGTTGATCGAGTATCCCGGCATTTATCCGTTTTTAACCGGAAAACAGCACCTTGAATTATTTGCCGCTCGGCGCAACCGGGCGACGCATGTGGCAGAAGTGACGCAGGCGTTAGGCATGACCGCCTACATCAACAAGCCAGCGAAGGCTTATTCGCTGGGTATGAAGCAGAAGTTGGGCATCGCTCAAGCGCTGGTCGACCGCCCACAACTGGTCATCTTAGACGAGCCGATGAACGGCTTGGATCCGCAAGCAGTCAAGGATCTGCGAGACATTATCCGTTCACAGGCGGCGAGCGGCACCAGCTTCTTGATTTCCAGCCACATTCTGTCGGAGCTGGAGAAGGTTGCCGATGATGTCTTGATCTTAGATCACGGCAAGATCATTGAGCAGAGTACCATGACCGCCCTCGCTGAAGCAGGTGGCGTCGTCTATCTGATCAAGACCATCGATAACCGCGGGGCGCTTGAGGCGTTGCAAGTCGCGCATGTGGCCGCGAGTGGAGAAGATGGGCAACTGCGGCTGGCGGTTGCAGACGCCACGGGACTGAACCAGGCCCTGAAGGCGATCGTTGGCGCGGGAATCGCGATTCAAGACATCACCAAGGCGCATCATGACCTCGAACAGTCCTTCTTGGACGTGGTGGCACATGACAAGGAGGCGCAATGATGGGAACCTTGGTCAAACAAGAGTTATATAAACTCACGCATAAAAAAGGTACGTGGCTGGCGATTGTCTTCATGGTGCTCGTCCAGGTCGGCTTTGCCGGCTTGCGCCTGAAGTACCCGCACTTCATGCCACTTTCTAACCTGATCATGAACGGGTATATCGGGGGGCTGTTAGTACTATTTATCATGATTGCCAGCTGTGCATCGACGATTGCGATGGAGTTCCAATATGGGACGATCAAACAATTACTCTATCGGCAGTACTACCGCAGTCAGGTCTTCGTCAGCAAGTTGATCGTGTTGGTGTTGCAACTGGTCGTCTTGCAGGTGATCGCCAGTGGGGTGTCATTCTTGCTGACAATTGGCTTGTTTCCGAAGTTTGATTGGCAGCAGACGGTTGTCGGCGGCCACACTTGGATCGAGCAGTACGGCTTGGGCTTGGCTGGGAACCTGTTGATGATGGTGATGTTGTTGAGTGTTGTCGTTTTGTTGGCGACATGGTTCAAAACGAATGCTGCGGCTATTGCGACCGGGTTTATCGGTTACTTCGTGATTCAGGTGGCTGGCAGTCTGATCCTGTTGTTGATCCAGCGGTGGGAATGGTTAAAATGGAATCCGTTCACGATGCTTTTGATCGGGTCACAGATGGTGGCGCCGAAGACCTATTCGACGTTGACGCATCTGGATACGGGCGTCATGGCCTGGTGTACCTTCGGCTATACCGTATTGTTTACGCTCATCGCTTATCTGAGTTTCCGTCGGCGCAGTGTTTAAGGAGGAGTTATCATGGCAGAATTGTTAGTTACAACCACAGAAAATATCCCAGGGCAGCAATATGAGATCATCGGCGAGGTCTTTGGGTTGACCACGCAGTCGAAGAACGTTTTTTCAAATATCGGTGCCGGGCTGAAGAACGTGGTCGGCGGCGAGATCAAGGCTTACACCAGCATGCTACATGACTCGCGGGAAAAAGCGATCGAGCGCTTGCGTCAGGAAGCCGCATCTAAAGGCGCAGATGCCGTTGTGATGATGCGGTTTGATTCCGGCGCGATCGGTGGCGATATGCAATCGGTCGCGGCCTATGGAACGGCGGTAAAGTTCATCGACTGAGTCTGGGCCGTCGCCGATTGCGCTATAATAAGAATAAAAGCGCGAGGGGGCGGTCGTGATGACCACGGTCGAATTGAATCGGTATGTCGTCGTCAATGAGCAAGGTGAGTTTCTGGCGGCAGACAACTTGTTGCTACTACCGGTGTGGACGAAAGACCTGCATGAAGTATGGTTGACCACTAGCCAACTAGAGGCCCAAAAAGTCGCCAATCAAGCGCATGCCAGTGCCTGTCGCCTGCAACTCGCCACGTTGGCCGATGACCCGGCGGCCGCCAAGCATCGCGGTATCCCAATTGCGGTTCAGCAGCAGATTGTCTCGTTGCGCGCGCAGAACATGAGCTATCGCCGGATCGCGGCGCTGTTACACATTTCTAAATCCACGGTCGGCAACATCTTGAATCGTTAATAAAAGGCCCAAGTATCAGCACAGCCGCTTGTGAACCCTGAACCTCGGGGTTGGCAGGGACTGTGTTTTTTTGACGCAACATGAAATTTTGACAAGGGTGGCTGCTAAAGCATATACTTTTAGGCAAGAGTGATTGCGTTTTATTTATATCTCAAGGGCTAAGCGTTGAGAAAAGTATACGTATAATTATTTTATGATGAATATTATATATGCTTATATGGTGATAAGTGATAACCAAAGACAAGGATGTGATAGGCATGGCGACGCCAAAGTATCAGATGATCGCTGATGAAATTCGCCGGCGAATTCAGACGAATGTGTATCCCCCGAAATCGCTGATCCCCGATCAGAATACACTGGCCAAGGAATTCGGAGTTAGCCGGATGAC
>CAKQZO010000047.1 GCA_934293835.1 uncultured Lacticaseibacillus sp.
ATCGCGGAGCGCTTCATCGCCTTGTTCAAGCCGGCCTATCAAGCCACGGTGGCGACTTACACGCTGAAGCTGGGCGACACGAGCGTGACGGTCAAAGCGACGAGCGTTCAAGAGCCGGGATTCAAAGCCGTCGAGCCGACGACTGCGCCTGAGCTAGCGCCTCAAGCAACTGTGAACGGTAAGTTGAGCATCACCAAGAAGCTGACGACCCCGCCTGCCCGGTTGAACGAAGCGACATTGCTCGGCAAGATGGACAAGTACGGCCTGGGAACGCCGGCGACGCGGGCCGACATCATCGACAAGCTACAAAGTGCCGGTTCGATGACCAAGCGCGGGCGCGACCTGATGACGACGATCAAAGGCCAGGCGCTGTTGAAGCTGGTGAATCCGGACCTGGTCACTCCGGAGCTGACGGCGCGCTGGGAGGCGCAGCTGCAGGCGATCGAAAAGGGCAAGACGACCAAAGCCGCATTCATCACCGACATCAAGGCAGAGACCAAGCGGCTGGTGCTTGAAGTCAAGACCAGCACTACCACGTATCAAGACCCGAATTTGACTCAGAAGAAGTGTCCGGAGTGTGGGTCGCGGTTGCGAGAGAAAGAAACGAAGATGGGCGTTCGCCTGATCTGTTCCAATCCCGACTGTCATTACAGCCGTTATCGCGACCCGAAGCTGACCAACCATCGGTGCAGCCGGTGCCATAAGAAGATGGTCGTGCTGACAGGCAGCAAAGGCGATTACTTCAAATGCCAAAACTGCGGTAACACCGAGCAGATGAGCGCGGCCAAAGGCGGTAAGAAAGGTCGCGTGAACAAGCGTGAGCAGGCCCGGCTGTTACAGCAATACAGCAAGTCTGCCGAGCCTGAAGAAGAAAGCCCCTTGGCGGCCGCATTGAAGGCTGCTATGAAAAACCAACAGTGAGCTTAGAACACCACCGGCTCACGGTTCGAAACCGAATCGTGAGCCGGTGGTGTTTTTGCGTTGCGGCAGCCGCTTTAGCAGGCGGATGAAAATCGGCGGAATCGGTCTGTGTCGTTTTTCATTTTGCGGATGGCTCGTGTATAATAGACGGGTTAGAGACAGTGCAAGGAGGAAGTATGGCAACCAGACGCAAAACCACGGCACGCAAGCGCAAACCGGCCCGGCGTGGCAAGAAATCGCAAGATCACACCTTGAATTGGGTGGGGGTCGTTTTTGTTGTGCTCGGCGGCTTGGCGCTATTTCGGCTTGGATTAGTCGGAACGCTGCTGGCCAACTGCTTCCGCTTGCTGGGTGGCAACACGTTCTTATTCCCTGCCTTGTTGTTGACGATGTTTGGCGCGTGGCTGGCAGCTGCAGGGAGCCTGCCCAGCATCCGGCCTCGGTTCTTGTGGGGCGGGGCGTTGGCTTATGGCAGCATCTTGGTTGTCGTCACCGGCATCACCATGCGCTTGTTGGCCGTGCACAGTCATTATTTGTTGGCGATCTGGCGGACGCTGCAGAATGATTTCGCCTTGGCGACAACGACTAGCGATGTTGGTGGAGGGCTGTTCGGTGGGCTGGTTTATGGTCTATTTGCCCCGCTGATTTCCGGAGTGGGGACGCAACTTTTATTCGGCTTATTAACGGTGATCGGCATCTTAATCATCTGCGGCGTGTCTGCCGGCCAGGTTTTCGCGGTCATGCACGCGCTCGGCCACGGGCTACTGACCGCGGGCCAGCGGCTTAAGGCCAGCGTGGCGGAGTTGCAGGAACGGGAACCGAAGGCACCTAGGCCTGCCCGACCGGCCAAGAATTCCAAGACAGAGCGCGAAGCGGATAAAGATTTGCCGACACCGAAGGCCGCCAAAGATGACGACTTCACGATCAATGCGCCGACCACGGCGACCGCCAAGCCTCAGCCTAAACCGAAACCTGAACCCGAACCTGAGCCGGTCGAGACGGCGCTGGACACGGCGGATAGCACCACGGCCGACTATGTGATGCCTCCGGTCACGCTGTTGTCGCCTGTGACAGACGTCGATCAGTCTCATGAGTATAACTTGATCAAACAAAATCGCGTGAAACTCAAAGAAACGATGGATAGTTTTGGGGTCGACGTCGCGGTGAAGTCTGCGACGTTAGGCCCGTCGATCACCCAATATGAGATTCAGCCGGCGACTGGGGTGAAGGTTGCCAAGATCGTGAACCTCGCCGATGACTTGGCGCTGGCGCTGGCGGCCAAGGATATCCGAATCGAGGCGCCGATCCCTGGCAAGTCCTTGATCGGGATCGAAGTGCCGAATTCGCAAGTTGCCACGGTCGGTTACCGGGATGTGTTGGAACAAACGCCCAAGCATCCGGGTAAGCCGCTGGTGATTCCGCTGGGTAAAGACGTTAACGGTCACGTGCAGACGATGGATCTGACGAAGATGCCGCACCTCCTGATCGCCGGGGCGACCGGTTCGGGGAAGTCGGTGATGATCAACGTTATCATCACCAGCATCCTGATGACGGCCAAGCCGAGTCAGGTGCGCCTGATGCTGATCGATCCGAAGAAGGTCGAACTGTCGGTGTACAATGGCGTGCCGCATCTGTTGACGCCTGTGGTGACCGAGGCCAAGCAGGCGCCTTCTGCCTTGAACAAGGTACTCAAGGAGATGGAGCGGCGCTATGAGCGCTTCGCCGCGGCTGGGGTCCGGAACATGGGTGAGTACAACAAGAAGGTCGATGCCGCACATGACGAGACGCTCACCAGGATGCCTTTTATCGTGGTGATCGTCGACGAATTGTCTGACTTGATGATGGTGGCCGGTAACGAGGTCGAAACGGCGATCGTGCGGCTGGCGCAGATGGCGCGGGCGGCGGGGATCCATATCATCATCGCCACCCAGCGGCCATCGGTCGATGTCATCACCGGGCTGATCAAGGCCAACATTCCGTCTCGCATCGCGTTTGCGGTGTCGAGCGGGGTGGATTCGCGCACGATCCTTGATGCCAACGGCGCCGAAAAGCTGCTCGGTCGTGGCGATATGCTGTACAAGCCGATCGATGCGTCTAGTCCGATGCGGATTCAAGGCGCGTTCATTCCGAGTGACGACGTTGAGGCGGTGGTCACGGCAATCACCGATCAAGTCGCGCCGGAATATGTCGATGACATGGCCCCAAGCGACACGGAAGAAGCTGCCGGGTCAGGCGATTCCGATGATGAGTTGTACGATGAGGTCAAGGCCTTCGTCATTCAACAACAAGGCGCGTCGACGAGCTTGTTGCAGCGGCGTTTTCGCATCGGCTATAATCGGGCCGCGCGTCTGATCGACGACTTGGAACAAAACGGGATCGTCGGGCCCAGCGAAGGCTCTAAACCGCGCAAGGTGTTTGTTCAGCCGCCTCATGATGGCGACGAAGACTGAGGTTAATGGAGGAATATATGCGAGTGCAATTAACGCAAGGCGTCCACTTGTCGGTGGTGCCGACGACGAAGTTCAAGACGACACGGGTCGCAGTACATTTTCTGACCCCGTTGGCGCACACTGATGTCGCGGCGCGCACGTTGTTGACGAGCGTACTGGAAACCGCAAGCGCCGAGTATCCGACGCAGGCTGAGCTTTCTGCCCAACTGGAAAAGATGTTCGGCGCCAGCTTCGGCATCGGCGTCGGCAAGGAAGGGCGGCTACATCGGGTATCGGCGACGCTGAATTTGCTGGATGACCAATTCGCCCAAGAAGATTTGCTGGCGCAGGGCTTCGCCTTGTTGCGCGCGGTTTTGCAGGCGCCGTTGACGGCGTCCGGGCGGTTCGATCACGATATTTATCAACGTGAGCAGCATAATCTCAACGATTACCTGCAAAGCCTCAACGAAGACCGGCAGACGCAAGCCAGCCTCGGCCTACAGAAATTGTATTTTGGTGCTGATGCGACGCAGGCTATGCCGTCGTTTGGCACGTCGGAGACGTTGATGCAGGTCACGCCTAAGCATCTGTGGGCAACGTATCAGCACATGCTGGCCAGCGATCAAATCGAAATCGTGGTGGCCGGCAATGTGGATGTGGCTGCAGTCCGCGCACTGGCCGCACAGTTTGCGTTTGCGCCGCGGCACGAGCTGGAAGGGTCGCTGGTGGTTGACCAAGCGCCGACGACGGTACGGGAACAAACCGAGGTGGCGCCGGTGTTGCAGGCGAAGCTGAATCTCGGCTACCATGTCGATAGCGATTATTACGGGCCGAAGCACTATGCCGCGCTTGTCGCCAACGAATTGTTCGGCGGCGCGCCGCAATCCAAGTTGTTCATGAATGTCCGTGAAAAGGCGAGCCTGGCGTATTACGCCTCTAGCTCGCTGGATGCGCTTCGCCATCTGGTCACGGTTCAAACCGGGATCGATGCGGATAATCAATCTCAGGTGAGTGCCTTGATCGCAACGCAGCTGCAACAGGTGCAGGCAGGGGACTTCAGTGATGCGCTGTTGCAGGTGGTCAAAGATGGCTTGATGTCCAATCGCGCCACAGCCTTCGACGATCCACGCTTCATCGCGCGCCAGGCGTTGTTGCAGGCGCTGTTGCCGAGCCAGCCGGCGGACTTGGCCACTTATGTTCAAGGCATCCAAGCAGTGACCAAGGCCCAGGTGATGGCCGCGGCCCAGACGTTCAAGCTGCAGGCGCGCTATTGCCTGCGCGAGGGGGAATAGCATGCAAGCACACGAATATGAAGAAATCGGCGAGACGCTTTATACCGAGACACTGGCCAACGGGTTGCGCGTCTTGGTCGTGCCCAAGCCGGCTTATCATGAGACTTACGCGCTGTTTGCGACCAATTACGGCAGTATCGACACGCGTTACGTGCCTCAAGGCGGCACCGAGTTCGTCCAAGATCCGGCCGGGATCGCCCATTTTTTGGAGCACAAGATGTTTGAGAAGGCCGACCATGATGCGTTCGACCTGTTCGGGGCCAATGGCGCCAACGCGAATGCTTACACCAGCACGACGCGCACGGCGTATCTCTTCTCCGCCAGCACCAAAGTTGCCGAAAACCTCGACACGCTGTTAGACTTTGTTCAAGATCCTTATTTCACGCCGCAGACGGTGAACAAGGAAAAAGGCATCATTGGCCAAGAAATTCAGATGTACCAAGACGATCCTAGCTGGCGCCTGTACTTGGGGCTGTTAGGGGCGTTGTATCCACACCATCCGGCCTCTGTCGATGTGACAGGAAGCATCGCGTCGATTGATACGATCACGGCCGAGATGTTGTACCGGGCACACGCGCGTTTTTATCATCCCAGCAACATGACGCTGACGGTGGTTGGGGACTGCGATCCGCAAGCGGTGATCGCCCAAGTCGTGGCGAATCAAGCGGCTAAGACGTTCCCCTCAGCCACGCCGATCAAGCGCGGCGTGGTCGGCGACTATGATGTCAAAGCCAAATTAAGCCACCGCGAGTTGTCCTTGCCGGTCATGCGGCCTAAGGCGATGGTCGGGATTAAGGGGCTGACGGCAGTGGATGAATCCGTTGCAGGCGTGCGCTTCCAGATTGCCGCCAGAGTGCTGCTTGAGGCGCTGTTCGGGGACTCGTCACCACTGTATCAGCAGTGGTACGATGATGGCTTGGTCGATGATTCGTTTGACTATAGCTATGAGGCCCAGCGCACCTTCAATTTCGTCTCGTTAGGCGGGGATGTCGAAGAGCCTGAGGCGTTCATTGCGGCGGTGCAAGCGGTGATTGCCCGCGGTGCAGACCAACCGCTGCTCACGCAGGAACGCTTCGCCCGCCTGCAACACGCGGCCTTGGGTAAGTATTACATGTCGCTCAATTCGCTGTCTGGTATCGCCAACGCCTTGAGCGCCCAAAGCTTCGGTGCGGTCAACTTGTTCGATTATGGTCACTTGTTGCAGTCGCTGACGCTGGCAGACGTGCGCCAAGCCGCCGAAGTCTTATTTGTCCCAGAAGCGGTCGCCAGCGTGATCATTAGAAACCAGAGCGAAGCAAAGCGTATTTAGCTGGGAGTCTAAGCCAGGACACCGCAGAGGTGCGAAGCATCGCAAAGGCGTCCTGACATAGACAGCCCAGCGTTGCTTTGCGTAGCTCGACGAAGAAACTAGAGCGAAGCGGGACGGGCTTAGCGGTGTGTCTAAGGCAGCTTGGGCGGGAGCCGGCAAAGCCGGTGGACGTCCGAGATGACTTAGACGCAACCGCGTTGTCCCGCGCAGCTCGACGAAGAAACCAGAGCGAAGCGAGACCGCACTTAGGGCGTAGCGTAACGGATGCGAACAACGGAGCGAATACGTTTGCGGAGTTGATCGAACCGTTAGGCCTAGCCCGTTGGTCCCGCTTGGCTCGACGAAGAAACCAGCACTCAGCATACAGCTCTACAGTCAGGAGGTAACCGCATGCAGGCAGCTTTAATTATCGGGGCATCAGGGGACATCGGCGGCGCGATTGCGCGGCGGTTGGCAGCGACAGGCTGGTCGTTGTATCTGCACTATAATGCCCATTTCGAACCAGTGGCCGAGTTGATGGCCGAGCTGCATCAGGCTTATCCCCAGCAGGATTTCATCCCGGTGCAATATGACTTGTTGGACGCGACGCATCTTGAGGAACTTTGTGCGCAATTGTTTAGTCTCGATGCGGTGGTTTTTGCGGCGGGGCAGACGTATTATCACTTGTTCAAAGAGACCACGGTACCTGAATTGACTGCCTTGATGCGGGTGCACCTGCTGACCCCGATGGCCTTGTTGACGCGCTTGCAAGATAAGCTCGCCGTCAGTCATCACGGCCGCGTCGTGTTTATCGGTTCGGTGTATGGGGGGGCCGGTTCGGCGATGGAAGTCGCGTATTCGACGGTCAAAGGGGGCCAATCGGCATTCGTGCACGCGTATGCCAAAGAGGTCGCCAGCCTTGGAATCACGGTGAATGTGGTCGCTCCCGGCGCTGTGGCGACGAAGATGAATCAGATGTTTGATCAAGAGACCCTTCAGGCCGTGCAAGCAGAGATTCCCGCGGCGCGTTTTGCTCAGCCGCAAGATATCAGCTACTATGTGGCGACATTGTTACAACCAGAAGCGGCCTACCTGACGGGGCAGACGTTGTACGTCACAGGCGGATGGCTACAATGAGGCGACTCTCAACAATTTCTTAATTCATGACGGGTTGTTTTCATGCTATACTGAAAACAGACATTAAATATTTAGCGGGTGAAGAAAACAAATGGATGAAATTGGGCAAAAACTGCGCACAGCCCGGATTGAAAAGGGCTACACACTTGATGACTTGCAGCAGATCACCAAGATTCAAAAACGTTATCTGATCGCGATCGAAGAAGGCAATTTCGATGCGCTACCAGGCGATTTTTATGTGCGTGCGTTCATCAAACAATTCGCTGATACGGTCGGACTCGACAGTGCGGCGTTGTTGACACAGTTCCAACAGGATATCCCGGATACTCAGCCGCAGGAATATGTGGAACAATCAGTTGAAAACCAGTCGCGCAAGACGCGCGCGGAAGCGGCGACGCCAGCCAAGAAGGTGCGTCGGTATATGCCGCAGATCATCTTGATTGTGATCGTGCTGATCATTTTCGCCATCGTCTATGGGGTGACGATTCATAACAGCCAAAACGCCAAACCGGCGATTCCCAACGACTCCAGCTCGGTGACGGTATCCAGTCAAGCAGATAACAAGAAGGCGTCCAGCAAGAAGTCCTCAAGCAGCAAGAAGGCTTCTAGCAAGCCGACCGCTTCAAGCGCGAAGAAGACCACCAAGAAGACTTCCGACAAGCTGAGCGTCGATGTTGCCGCAGAAAATGGGTCGACGCAAGCGGTCGCGGTGAAGAATTGGCCGACAACGGCGAACACCGTGACTCTGGCGGCGACGACATCAACGGCATGGGTCAGCGTGCTCGTGAACAACGTGACGACCTGGCAAGGAACGTTGAGCGCCGGCGCTGAGCACAGTGTGACTTTACCGGCCGGCACGACCAGCTTCGCCGTGAAGTCGGGGAACGCCACCGTCACGACGATTAAGTTGAATAAGACGAAGGTCGATATCAGCAAAGGCACCAGCATTGTCCGGACGGTCAACTTCACGACAGAAAGCGCGGGTAATTAGGGGTGAACTTACCAAATAAACTGACGTTGATGCGAATCATTCTGATTCCCATCTTCACGTTGTTGTTAGTCCTCAACTGGCCGAGCGGAAGCGTGAGTGTTTTCGGGGAGCCGGTGGCGACGAGTTGGTTCGTCGGCGTCATCATCTTCATCGTGGCGTGTTTGACCGATTTTGCCGATGGGCAGATCGCGCGGCGCAATCACCTCGTGACGAACTTCGGCAAGTTTGCCGACCCACTGGCCGACAAGCTACTGGTGATGACCGCGTTCATTTTCTTGGCCGTGCGCGGTAGCGTGCCGGCCTGGGGCGTGGCAATCATCTTGTGGCGAGAACTAGCGGTGACTGGGTTGCGACTGTTACTCGCCGGTTCTGGCGAGGTGATGGCGGCAGCTTGGCCGGGCAAAATTAAGACCAACGCGCAGATGTTTGCGATCATCTTCTTGATGTTCAACAACTTTGGCATCGGTTTGCGCATCGATTTGATCTTGTTTTACGTCGCGGTGTTCTTCACGATTTATTCGGGTTGCGAGTATTTCTACAAAAATCGTGGCGTGTTCTCGGACAGTTTCTAATAACCAATATATCTGGCGAGGTTGCGACGAGAGTCGTAGCCTCGTTTTGTATTGTCAGGACGCGACAGCGCATTTGCGCGGTCGTGGTAGAATAGGCTTGAAAAATCAAATATAAGGATGGTAGTCATGCGAGCAGAAATTATTGCGGTGGGGACGGAAATTTTGTTAGGGCAGATCGTCAACTCGAACGCGACGTTTTTGGCCAAGCAGTTCGCCGATTTGGGAATCGATAGTCTGAATCAGCAGGTCGTCGGAGACAATCCTGATCGCCTGGAAGCGGCGATCACGTTGGCGGAGTCGCGTGCAGAGCTGATCGTCTTGATTGGCGGCCTTGGCCCGACAGCAGACGATATTTCTAAGCAGATTCTGGCCAAGCATCTAGGCGTGCCGTTGGTCACCGATGCGCCTGCCCACGCGAAGTTGGCCGCGTATGCTGCGCAGCAACATCACGAGATGACGGCCAATAACTGGGTCCAGGCCCAGTTGCCGCAGGCTGCCAAGCCATTGACCAATGCGGTGGGGTTGGCCGTTGGCGCCTTGGCGACGACCCCGGCGCACCGGTACGTCTTGTTGCCGGGCCCGCCGAAGGAATTCAAGCCGATGGTGCTCGACCAGCTGGTGCCTGAGCTGATGCAGATCGTTGCCGGAGGCGCGGTGCTGGCGAGTCGGGTGTTGCGCTTTTTCGGCATCGGTGAATCGGCGCTGGTTACTAAGTTACAGACGCTGATTGAAACCCAGACGAATCCGACGATTGCCACTTACATCAAGGATTGGGAAGTCACGTTGCGCATTACCGCCAAGGCTGAAACCAAAGCCGCCGCCGAAGCGCTGATTACGCCACTAGAGGCTAAGGTGCAGGCCAGCGTCGGGGAATATTTCTATGGGTATGGCGATGATAATTCGCTGGCGCAGGTGGCAGTTGCGGCTTTGGCCGCCCGCCACTGCACGCTGACCGCGGCGGAGAGCCTAACGGCCGGCGCGTTCCAGTCTGCTTTAGGGACGGTGCCTGGGGTGTCTGAGTGGTTCAAAGGCGGCTTCGTCACGTATAGCAATCATACGAAGGCGGCGTTCTTGAAGCTCGATGAGGCCAAGATCGATGCTGATGGGGCGGTTTCTGAAGCGACCGCCAAGGCGATGGCTGCTGGGGCCTTAACGCAAGCCGATGCGGATATCGCCGTCAGCTTCACCGGGGTCGCCGGCCCAGGCCCAGATGCGGGAATCGAAGCGGGGACGGTGTGGATCGGCTTGGCGAAAAAAGGCCAGGAGCCAGAAGCACGGCGCTATCATTTTCCAGGTGCCCGCGCCGATGTCCGTGGCCGCGCGGTGAAGGCTGGGCTGTTCACGGTGTATCAGGCGCTGAAATAGCTGTGTGTAACTTTAGGGGGATGTGGCTGCGGTCACAGCCCCCTTTTTCGTCTGTGAAGAATCTGTCAAGTTGACTTAAACTATGGGATTCGCTACAATCGAATAGTGTCAAATAACTAATAATAATAGCATCAGTAACCGTTCAACGAACGAATTGAACAAACGCTATGATGATGCGGAGGTGAACAGATGAGCTCAGGAACACTGGTCTCAATAATCCTCGTCGCGATCATCGCTATAGCAGTCGGATTATTGATTGGTATGATTGTCCAGAAGAACAAGCATCAGCACAGCTTGGATCAGGCACATGATAGTGCCACGGGAATTATTGAGGCCGCTAATAAAGAAGCTGCAACACTGAAAAAAGAGACCTTGATCGAAGCGAAGGACGAAGCCCATCGCTACCGGACCCAAGTCGAACAAGAACTGCAAGAACGTCGCAGTGAAGTGCAAAAAGCCGAGAGTCGCAACGTCTCTCGCGAAGCTACTCTGGATCATCGCGACGATACGCTTGATCGCAAAGAACAAAGCCTAGCCGATCGTGATGCCAATCTTGATCTTAAACAGCAACAGCTGGATGCCAAAGAAGCCAGTGTTGCGACAGTCATTGCTGAACAACAAGCCACATTAGAGAAGATCGCGGAACTGACGAAGAGTCAGGCCCGCGAGCGTATTTTAACTGAAACCAAGGCGGAACTCGCACACGAGCGGGCGAAGCTGATCAAAGAGAGTGAAGTCGAAGCCAAAGAAACCGCGGACAAGCAGGCGAAGGTCCTGATCGCCGACGCGATTCAGCGCTCGGCTTCTGATGTCGTGGCAGAATCGACGGTGACCGTTGTCAATCTGCCGAACGACGACATGAAAGGCCGTATTATTGGCCGCGAAGGGCGAAACATTCGCACTTTGGAAACGCTAACAGGCATCGACTTGATCATCGACGATACGCCAGAAGCCGTCGTGCTGTCCGGGTTTGACCCGATCAGACGCGAGATTGCGCGGATGGCGTTAGAGAAGCTGATTCAAGAC
>CAKQZO010000048.1 GCA_934293835.1 uncultured Lacticaseibacillus sp.
GTACAGCTACCACAAAGCCGGTAAGCTCACTGGGTTCGAGGTCGAACTCGGCCGCGCGGTTGCCAAAGAGATGAAGCTCAAGCCGGTATTCGTCGAGACCAAGTGGGACTCGTTGATTGCCGGGCTCGATGTCGATAAATACGACCTCATCTTGAACAACGTCGCCAAGACCCCCCAGCGCGCCAAGAAGTACGCCTTCACCCAGGCTTACACCTCAGGCAAATCCCAGCTGGCGGTGAAGAAAGACAACACCGCGATCACCAGCATCAAGGACATCAAAGGCAAGAAGATGGCTGAGGCGGTCACCACCAACAATGCGGCGAACGTACGGCAACTCGGCGGCAAGATCGTCCCAGTCGATGGCTTCTCGCAGGCGATCGCCTTGGTTGAGCAAGGCCGTGCAGACGGCACAGTCAACGATGCCGCCTCGTTTTACGCTTATCTCAAGCAGAATCCGAAGGCCAATATCCGCTTGCTTTCCGTCGGGTCGGCGATCACGCCAACTCCAGCCCGCGGGATCTTGCAGAAAAAGGATACCAAGCTGCAGGCCGCAGTCAACAAGGCCTTGAAGAAGCTGAAGGCCAACGGCACAGAATCCCGTCTTTCTAAGCAATTCTTCGGCGGGGATGTCACCAAATAATCAATCTTCTCAGGGGTCGTGACGTTTGTCGCGGCCCTATTTTGGTTCAATCCTATTCTGCTATACTGAAGACAAATTCGAAAAGGAAGTGGCCTCAATGCAAATCCCCTCACGCCAAGCCGTCGACCCCGCAGAAACCTGGGATCTGACCTCAATTTATCCAACCGCCACCGCGTTTGAACAAGCAATTACCCAGCTCGAGGAACTCACCGCCGATTTTGTCCGCATTTACACGGATCGGCTGACCCAGCCCGCGGTCATCATCGATGCCTTGGACGACTACGCGAACCTCTTAACCATCGCCGATCACCTCGATCACTACGCCTTTTTACCCGCCAGCGCGGACTCGACCGATCAGGTGGCCGCGGCGCGGGCCAAGCGCGTTGAACAGCTGCTGGCGCATCTCGACGCGCAGCTGAATTTCGTCACCGCCGAGCTCCGCGACCAGCCGCAAGCGACGCTCGATGCGGTTGCCGAGACTTCGACCGACCACGCCGCGTTCATCCGCCACATTCGCCAGGCGCAAAAAATGCGCCTCCAGCCTGAAACCGAGCGCGCCTTAGCCGAATTGGCCCCGGCCCTCGATGCGCCTGACGCGATCCGTATCCAAACCGTCGGCGCCGACATGGACTTCGGCACCTTCACCGTGGCCGGCCAAGAATACCCGCTTTCGTTCACCTTATACGAAGAACGCTACCAAAAGCATCCCGACCCGGCGATCCGGCGCGCGGCCTACCTGAAGTTTTGCGCCGTCTTGGCGCAATATCAAAACACGATGGCCGCAGGCTATTACGCCCAGGTCTCCAAGGAAAAAACGCTCGCGACTCTGCGCGGATTCGACTCCGTCATCGACTATCTGCTGGCGGAACAAGAAGTCCCCAGAAGCATGTTCGATCAGCACATCGACGACCTGATGACCAATCTTGCCCCGATCATGCGCCGCTATGTCACACACCTCAAGCAGGTTCGCGGCCTCGATCGCATCACCTACACCGACCTGCAAGCCGACCTCGACCCTGATTACGCGCCGACGATCACCCAAGCCGCGGCCCCGAAGTTGATCGATGCGGCATTGGCCCCGCTTGGCGCCGCTTATCAGGCCCGCATCCAAGCGGCCTTCAAAGAACGCTGGGTCGACTTCGCCGCCAATGCCGGCAAAGAGTCTGGGGCTTTTGCCACCGCGCCTTATGGCAAGCACCCGTATGTCTTGATGACTTGGCAAGACTCGCTTCCAGCGCTGTACACGCTGATTCACGAACTCGGCCACTGCGGGCAGATGACGCTGGCAGACGAACACCACAGCATCTTAGGCCACGAGCCTTCCTTGTATATCGTCGAAGCCCCATCGACTTTCCATGAACTCTTGCTCACCCGCCAGCTCTTGGCCACAGCCGACGACGATCGCCTGCGCCGCTTCGCCTTATCCCGGCTGCTCAACGACACGTATTTTCACAACTGTGTCACGCACCTGCTCGAAGCCGCCTTCCAGCGCGAGGTCTACGCCTTGATCGACCGCGGCGAAAGCTTCGATGCCGCCAAGCTCAACGCCCTCAAACTGCATGTCTTGCGGAGCTTCTGGGGCGACAGCGTCGATCTGGATTTCGGTGCGCCTGAGCTCACCTGGATGCGCCAGTCGCATTATT
The DNA here is from genome assembly GCA_934293835.1 of uncultured Lacticaseibacillus sp. Lineage (GTDB taxonomy): Bacteria > Bacillota > Bacilli > Lactobacillales > Lactobacillaceae > Lacticaseibacillus. The sequence goes on from CAKQZO010000048.1 coordinate 2,284, forward strand.
ACATGGGCCTATACTCCTACACGTATTCTGCCAGCATGGTCGTCTCGACCGGCGCTTTCTTGCGTCTGCAACAAGGCGACCCGCAAACCAGCGCCGACTGGTTACACTTTTTGACCCTCGGCGACAGCATGCCTCCGATCCAAGAAGCGGCTGTCGCAGGCGTCGACATTGCCAAGCCGGCAGCCCGCCAGCAGATGATCACCTTCTTAGACCAAACCGAACGCCAGATCGAACAGCTTTCGGCAGCCATCGCCGATTAGACACAAATACCCTCGCAAACTCGCGAGGGTATTTGTGTGCGCTGATGGCTTCTAGAAGGCTTCACCATCGGCAATCTTGGCCAACAGGCGACGTGCTGGGATGAAGAACACCTCACCGCTGACCGGCACCGAGAAATCAAGCAACCGATCGGAGTTCGTGAACATCCCTTCAAGCATCCGCTTGGTGACGCTCCAGTGTCGGGCATAGCCGATGAAGTAGGTGCCGTTCACGTCAAGCGCCGGGTCGCTGTAAGGCACGTTCATGCGCACGATCTTGTGCTCCACGCCGCCTTCATTGTCTTGGGCAACGACATTATGCGCGTTGGCCGCCTTTTCGTTGTCTTCTAACTCGACATCCGAGGACTTCTTGCGGCCGATGGCGGCTTCTTGCTGCTCGACTTTGAGCTTGTTCCATGCGACCATATCGTGCTCATACTTTTGTGCGAACGCGTACGAGCCGTTGATGAAGGTCGGATCCTCATCACCGATCACCGCATACTCAGGCGTGTCGAGGGCACTCGGGTTTTCGGTGCCGTCAACGAAGCCGATGATCGCGCGCCCTTCAAAATACCGGAAGCCGTGCGTCTCGTCGAGCACCCGCACATGACCACGCAGGCGCGCCATCACCTGGCTCATGAACTCGAACACCACGGCAGAATCTTTGGCTCGGATATGGAAGAATAAGTCGGCTGGCGTCGCCGGGGCCGTGTATTTTGGTCCGACGACCGGTGCGAACGCTTCGAGCTCTGCCGGCCGCGGCGCATCGGGAAAAAGATAATCCCAGGCCTGGCGGGATAACCCGAACGCCACCGCCAAGTGACTATCAGGATAGCGCACGTTCAGCGAAGACTCGAAGGCCCCTAAGTGGGCCGCGAGGTCTTGGATCACCGCTAAGTCGTCTGATTGGGCCTTACGTAACAGGTCCATGGTGACAAATATAATGTTGTCCCCGGCATCCTTATAGACTGCCTGGACATCGCGTAGATCAATTGACATTTTGCTTCCCCCTCATTGCGATGACGCTAGCCAAATTGAAACCACCTCTAGTATAGTCGGCTTCGCTAGCGAATGGGACGCACATTCAATAAGAATCCTTTACAGAATTAAAATACCGGTCATGGTGCAACGTACAGCGCGGGTTGAAAGCGTGGTGACACCACGGACAGCTGCCTGCATGATACTGCGCATAGGTCAATCCGTTGCGGCAGGCCCCACACAGCATCTGGGCTTCGGCCGGCTGCTGCCTGCCAAGCGCATGCCCGACCAACTCATCGTGGCAGCGATAGCAGGCGTAATACGCCGCACACTGGGGACACCAAAAGGCGACGATATCGACTTCCGTGTGGTAATGGCGACAGCGCCCACACGCATCAACTTGGCAACCGCGGATTTCAGGCATCGACCTGCACCTTGGTCACCTCGCCGCTTGTATAGACTTCTTCGCCTTGCGCGGTTTGAAGGCGTAGCCCGCCATTATCCGCGATACCTTGCACGCGCCCTGTCACTTCGCGCTGGCCGACCGCCAGCGTGACGCGCTTGGCGACCACCGTCGACAGCGCCCGATAGTCGGCTAAGAAGGCCCCATCGCGATAATGCGCGGCGAGCGCCCACACCGCTTCGCATATCGCGGCGGCCAGCTGGTTGCGGTTGACCGACGCCTCGCTGATTTTCCCGGCAATCGGCGCCAGGTCCGGCGGAAACGTCGCTGTCGCCAAGTTCAAACCGATGCCCACGACGAACGCCGGCGCCGTCGCGGATTCCAGCGCCAGCACCGCTTCGCACAGAATGCCACCGACTTTTTGGCCTGCTAACACAATGTCGTTCACCCACTTCAAGCCGAAGTCTACCTGCGGATAAAAGCGTTGCAAGACTTTGACGACCGCGGTCGCAACTCCGGTCGTCAAGAGCCCGACGTGACTGAGCTCTTCTGAATCATTCGGCAACACCACGCTCAGATACAGGCCCGTCGCCGCTGGCGAATAAAACGCTCGGCCGCGGCGCCCGTAGCCTGCCGTCTGGTGATCGGCCACAAAAACCGCCCGCTCGGGAAGCGTCTGCTCCGCCAACCACTGCTTAGCCGCATCTTGCGTCGATGTTGCCTCGGCGACCACCTCTAGATACGTGGGGGTGTGGCGATAAAATGCGATCGCCTCTGCGTCGAGATGCCCGTTATCGACATAGCGGTACCCTTGACTCTTGCGCGCATCGATCTGATAGCCCGCCTTGCGCAAGGCGGTGATCGCTTTCCATACCGATTCGCGGCTGATGCCCAAATCCTGGGCCACGCCGTCTCCTGATTGCCACTCCGCTTGGTGCGCCAATAATGCGGCCAACACCCGTTGCTTAGTCGTTGCCATCTGATTCCTCCGTCTTTTTATGCCTAGTGTAAGACGCGCCGCAGTCGCCGCGCAATGGTTACCGCCAAAACCACCTTCACGAGGTCGCCAGGCAGGAACGCGAGATTCGATAAAAGCGCGGCGGACAGCGGCATCCGCGCCTGCACAGCCAAGAACACGGCTCCGACGAAATCAACCACGATCACAAGCGCAAATGTGGCCACGCTCAGCTCCAGCCACCAGCTGCGGCGCTGCCGGGCCTGAGTTAAGTCGAGCAACCAGGCGTTCACCGCCGGCGCCAATAACCACGCCAGCAGATAACCGCCGGTCGGCCCGACGAAGCTCGCCAACCCGCCGCGGCCGCCTGACAACAACGGCAACCCCAGCGCGACCAGCAATAAGAAGACCCCGACCGCTAACACCCCGTATCGCGGGCGCAACAATTCACCGGCCAACATCACCCCGAGATTTTGCAATACGACCGCCACGGGAATGATGCCCAGCGGAATGCCCGGAAACAAGCCCAGGATGATCAACAGCGCGCAGATCATCGCGGCTTGAACCAATTGTACCAGCGCCTTAGTCTTTGCCATAGTTCACCTCATCGATTTCATTGATATAGCCTAGTATACGGTTAAGTAACCCTAATATCAACAGTGAGGTTACTAACCAGCCTAGTCAAGCTCTCGGCTTGCGCGTACAATAAGTTGTGAATAAGGAGGCGAGCGTATGGCAGACTTTCATCAGCTGTATCTGCACCGGTTTCAGCACATTGCCGCCTCAGCCGCGATCGCGACGCGGCTGGGCATCACCGCGACCACCCAGCCGACCGTCGCAACAGACTTGCGCATCATCGTGGTGGCAGACTTGGCAGCGCTACAGGCACAAGTCCAGACGGTGGCCCAAGATCGACACCTCGCTGCGTCTGGGCACGCCTATCTACTTTATCCCCGCCGGTTTAGCAAAGCCGCGGTACTTAACGCTCTCAAGCCACAGCGAGGTACCGGCCAAATTGGGTCCACGAGGCTCAAATACCTGCGGCTTGTGGCCTTCGATGCGACCATGAATCTGCTTGATCTTTGTTGGCTGAGCCAAGACGACTATCGCCAGCGTCTCCCCGAACTCACCGCGCGTCTGCGCCGCCTGGCCCCGAAACAATGGGCACAATTCGAGCAACTCTCGGCGCCGCAACAACAAGCCTGGGCGCGCTACATCTATTCGGCCAAGCGCCCGGTGGTGCAAAATTCACACTTCGAACAGCTCCTCATCGTCTTGGCCTCTGGCGCGCAGACGTTGCATGACTATAAGGAGGGCCGCTGATGCGGGTATTAGACTTGCTCCAATTGCTGCACGACTATTCCAAAAACACGCTGGTGTCGGTTCAGGCCGCCGGCGCGGTGCACAACATCGATGCCTTCGAGCCAATCGTCATCGATGAACAACCGGCCTTGGTCATCCGCCTCAAAGACTCGGGGAAGCCCTTGAAGTGCTGGGAGCTGACGCTGCTGCTCGACAAACCCACTTGGCGCCAACGGTTTCTTTATGCTGGCAATGCCGATGAGGTCCGGCCGCTATTCGGGTTCCAAGACCGCGCACAAAAAGGCCTTGTGCTGAACTGAATTCACCACAAGGCCGTCACATCGAGGCGCCGAACCGCGTCTAATATCGGCTGAACGACGCGGCGCCCGGTTTCACAATCATCTTCGTCGCGATACCCTTGCACGCGCAGCCGCACGCGTAGGCGCAGCGGCAACGGCGCCAAGGCGGCCTGGCCGCGCAGATAATAAAACTGCGGCGGTAAGTCGCACACATGAAAGTTGCGGTCGCGAATGCGCGCCACCTCATGTGTCTGCAACGGCAAGACCCCGGTGCCAAAAACCAACAGCGCCTCCGGGAGCACCGCTTGATAGCGCCGGTAGAACCGCCGAAAGCCCGCCACCTGCTTGCCCATCACGTGGCCCCCATAGATCACCAACTCACACTGGGCAAGATCCGCTTCGGTCACAAACTTCGTGTCCAGGAGTTCACAATGGAGCCCTTTGGCGATCCACAAGGCGAATTGCTGGGTGAAGCCGGTTTGTGATTGGTAGACGATCAAGATCTTGGCCATTGCGCTCATCCTTTCCACTCATTGATTCAAGCATAGCAAACCCAACAGGCGTGACTCAACTTTAACGCTCGTGTTACACTAAACTTAGCAATTTGTTGGCGCATCGCATTCAAGGAGGCTTTTTATGGAAATCACCAGACACGGCACCCCACAACAGACGAATGGTCAACCGCCTCGCGTCGGGCAACCACTCCCCGCGTTCACCGTCACCACCGCGGACAGTCAGCCGTTCACCCCAACCGCGCTTGCCGGGCGCTATAACCTGATCAGCGTCGTGCCCGACATCGACACGCGCGTTTGCAGCATCTCGACCAAACACTTCAACCAATCGATGGACCAGTTCCCAAACATTGGCTTCTACACGATTTCAACCAACACGGTTTTGCAACAACAGAACTGGTGCGCGGCTGAAGACGTCGCCAACATGCAACTACTCGCCGACGTAGATGGCACCTTCGGCAAGGCGCTCGGCTTATATGTCGCCGAGAACAACACCGATGCCCGCAGCGTCTTCATCGTTGCGCCTGACGGGACGATCGCTTATCGGCAACTGATCCTCGAACAAACCGAAGAGCCCGATTACGCCAGCGCCTTGGCGTTTCTCGACGCCCACCGTTAAAGTCATCCAAAAAGCTCCTAGTCAAAAATCCGAATTGGGATTTTGACTAGGAGCTTTTGCATCGCGTAGGCACGCCTTAGCGGTGGTCTTGATTGGTCAACTTCAAGGGGTCGACCCATGCATCATATTCGGCGGCGGTCACCTGGCCAGATGCCAGCGCGGCTTCCTTGAGGGTAGTGCCTGCCTGCTGAGCGGTTTGGGCGATCTTAGCACTAGCTTCGTAACCGATGTGTGGTGACAGCGCCGTCACCAGCATCAGCGAGTGCTCGACCAGCTGGCGCATCCGCAATTCGTTGGCCTGCAACCCTTGCACTAACAGCCGGTTGAACTGATCGATGCCACCAGTCAAGAGCCCAGTTGATTCTAGGAACGTCGCGATGATGACCGGTTTATAGACGTTCATCTCGAAGTTACCTTGCGAATCGGCGACTCCGATCGTGACATCGTTGCCGAAGACGCGCGTCGCGATCATCGTCAGCGCCTCTGCTTGGGTCGGATTGACCTTGCCTGGCATGATCGAGCTCCCCGGTTCGTTCGCCGGAATCGTGAGCTCACCGTACCCGCCGCGCGGCCCGCTGGCCAAGAAGCGAATATCGTTGGCGATCTTGAGCAAGTCGGCCGCCAGCGTCTTCAGCGCGCCGTGGGCAGTGGTCAGCTCCGAATGCGCGGCCAGGCCGTGAAACTTGTTGGCCATCTCTTCAAAAGGCTGCTTGGTCAGCGTCGCGATCGTTGCGATCATCGCGTGGGTGGCCTCAGGAGTCGTGTTCAGGCCGGTGCCAACAGCAGTACCGCCTAACGGCAACTTCGCCAGCTGCGGTTGCAGCTGCCGGAGCGTTGCCACGTCTTGTTGCAAGGTGGCGACCCAGCCAGAGACCTCTTGGCCGAACGTCAACGGCGTGGCATCTTGCAGGTGGGTCCGGCCCAGCTTGACCGTCTTCCAGTAGGCGACCTGCTTGGCCTCGAAACTGTCGATCAAGCCTTCCACCGTGCGGATGAGCTGATCGAGCGCCGCCCACGCGGCCATGTGCATCGCCGTTGGGAAGGTATCGTTGGAGCTTTGCCCGCAGTTAACATGATCGTTAGGCAAGACCGTCTGGTGACTGTTTTGACTCGCCAAATGGGCCAAGACTTCGTTGACGTTCATATTGGTTTGGGTACCGGAGCCGGTCTGGTACACGCGCAAGGGAAAATGCGCGGCAAGCTGCTCGTCAGGCTGTTTCAATAGCTCCTGGGCGGCGGCTTCGATCGCGCTTGCGAGCGGTTGGGCGATCGTCTGCGCCTGACCGTTCACCCGCGCCGCGGCGGCCTTAATCGTGATCAGCGCCCGAATCACCGCAAGTGGCATCTTGGGGCCAGTTGCAAAATTATGCCGCGAGCGCTCAGTTTGTGGCCCCCACCAAACATCATCAGGAAGCTCAACGGGACCAAGAGAATCATGTTCAATACGCATCTAATTCCTCCAAAAATTTACGGTACGTTGATTTGCGGCAAACGCACCTGCCTCAAGGCTATCTTGCCGCAACAGTCGCCACGTCGTCAATAGCACGGCGCACTAGAAATAATCTTTGCGCTTCAACAGCCAAGCACACACACCGCACAACAGCCCCATGACAGCCAACAAGATGAAGAAACCCGCCTTGCCGGTGTGCAGCGGCAACCACGTGTTCATCCCCCAGATCCCCGACACGATCGCCGGAATCGTCATGATGATCGAGACGCTCGTCAAGACCTTCATGATCAGGTTCAGGTTATTGCCGACGATCGCCGAAACGGCCGTGTTATATTGATCCAGCAACTCCCGGGCACAATTAGCCACCGTCAGGACCTGCCCACACTCAACGTTCACCGCATGCAGCCGGTAAAGATGCTCGTCGGTGGTGAAATAGCGCGCGGAAGCCATTAACTGATGCATGACCGCCTGAGTCTGGGTCAGTGCGGAATCAAAATACACGAGGCTGCGCTCTAGCGCAATGATCTCATACAAGATCGTGTTGCGACTCGCCGTTGCCAATCGTGCCTCCATCGCCCGCGTTTGCACATCCATCGCATCGACATCTTTGACGAAGGCATCAAGGATGGTCTGCATTAACGCCAAGGCCAAATCTTCGGCATCGGTCACCGGCATTGGCTTGGCCACGAAATCTGCGATGACCGCAAGCGGTGCCTGCGCCACGCTGATCAGGCGCTTACTGCTCAAAATCAACGCAACCGGGCGGGTTTCAAACACCCGATCGCCTTGCGCGTTATGGGTGGCGATGGGCACCCGCATGACGACTAAGCCGGGATGTTTGGCCAACTGGCGGATGCCGACCGTCCGCGGGTCTTCATGCGGATCGAGTCCGGCCTGCAAATAATCAAAAGGGAGCCGGTACTCCGCATCAAGGGCCGCAAGCTCCGCTTGGGTCGGCGCCGTCACCCGCAACCAATCTGCAGGGGCCGTGGTTGACTGTAGTTGCCGCTTGGAAATCTGATAATGCTGTAACATCGCGTTCACCTCTTAAATATCTTACCATGATTATAGGAATTAAAAATATTTAAGAATGTCTGTTTGGGAGACATATTCGCGGTACAATGGATGATATCTAATCCACTGGAGGAGGACGACCATGCGACGACGCAAACGGCGCAGACGACATACCGGGCTGTGGCTGCTGGCAATTGGTTTGATTGCCATCGTAGCCGGGACACTATTCTTGATTTTTCGCGGGGCCAAAGTTTCCGGCCCCGATGCCGAGGAATCCGCATCAAACCGTGTCATCGACACAACCCCCACCGCAACGCACGCCCAGGCAGGGACTTACACGGCCAAAGGCGATGCCAACGACCCTGACGGCGAAGCACTCAGTGTCAGGGTTTACCTGCGCATTCAACAAAATGGCCATTACCGCCGCGAACTCCAAATCAAGGGCGATTCGCTTCGTTCGATCATCGATAGCGGCACCTACAGTGGTTCCGCCAAGACGCTCAAGCTCACCAGCAGCAGTGCGGTCGTCTTCACCTACCACAGCGCCAAGGCCATGCGCGCCCAAACTCCGAGCACTACCTCTCGTTATGGTGGTGACGACAGCAGCTACCCGACCTACCTCACCACGGTATTGAACAACCGGATCACCCTGAAAAAAAAGGTCGCCCAAACCTACCGTTATGTGCACACCACCCTCGACCTCAAAACCAGCATCCACGCCATCCCCACCGTCAGTGCTGCGATCGCAGCGCACGGCGATGGCGATGATACTGCCAGCACGAGTAGTCAAGCTTCTTCAAGCGCCGCAACGCTCGAAGAAGACGCCAACCGTCACTCAGAGGCAACCAGCAGTGCATCCACCCTCGACCGCTCTAGTGCCACAAAGGC
>CAKQZO010000049.1 GCA_934293835.1 uncultured Lacticaseibacillus sp.
GTGCGACCCTGTCTCAAGAGGCGTTCTACCGGACGCAGGCGGTGTTTGCCCGCTTCCCTAAATTTACCGAGATCACCAAGAAGGGCACGGTGTTGATCGACATCTCCAGCGGAAGCGTGGAGTTGACCGCGTTCACCAACGGGGAGTTTGGTTTTTCGCGTAACCTCAGCCTCGGGCCGTTGCGCGTGTATGAGGTGATGGGTGACATCAAGGTCAGCGTGACCAACTACGTCGAGGTGATGCGCGATTACATCGATAGCCGCCTCGTCGATTTCATGCGGTTGCTGCCGCATGATGTGGATTACCACAACATGATCTTGATGGGAAGCGCCTTGTCGGTGTTAGAGACGCTGATCCCGGTCGGCGAAACCGCGGTGGAAACCGATCGTGACGGCTTCGACCTGCTTTACCATGAGGTGATTCATGCGTCGGACCAATACCTGATGGACACCTATGAGCTGCCGCAAAACCAGGTGGCGCAGGTGCTGCCGACGGTTTTGCTCGTCTATCGCTTAGTGAAGACGCTACATGTGGAGAAAATCTGGGTGTCCAACCTCAAGATGCTCGACGGCCTGGAGGTCGATGCGGCCTTGGAAGCAGGTTACAAGCCGGTGGCGTTAGACCCGACCAAAGAAATCGTGATCTCCGCGCAAAACCTGGCGGAGCGTTATCAAGTAGATGCGAAACACCAAAAGGCGACGGTGACGTTCGTCTTGCAGCTGTTCGACCGGTTGCGCAAGCTGCACGGCCTCGGAAAGCGTGAACGGTTGCTATTGCAGATTGCGGCAATCGTTAACGACATCGGCAGTTATGTGGATACACACAAGCATTACGCCCATTCAGACTATATCATCCGGGCTTCCGAGTTGATGGGACTTGATGCCGGTGAGCAACAGATGGTAGCGACGATCGCCCGCTTCCACTCGAGTGATAGCCCCCAGATCGACCTCGGCGATCTCCCGGAGATGTCTTCTTCACGCCGGTTGACGATTGCCAAGCTTTCAGCGCTGTTGCGCGTTGCGGATAGTCTCGATGCTTCCCGCCAACAAAAAATCAGCAACATTCGGGTCTCGCAACGTGAGGATCGGATCGTGTTACTCGCCACCGCCAACGATGATGTGGAACTGGAGCGGTGGACGCTGGCGCGCAAGGGGCAGTTCTTCGCCGCGGTGTTTGGTATTCCAATCGAATTGAAAGGTAGATTATCGATATGAGCAAGAAGACGTTTGATCATCCCAAGTATTTCACCAACCGCGAATTGAGTTGGATCGAGTTCAACGATCGCGTGTTGGAAGAAGCGCGTGATCGCGATAATCCCTTGTTAGAGCGGGTGCGCTTCTTGGGCATCACGCAGAGTAATCTGGATGAGTTCTTCAACGTGCGGGTCGCAAGTTTGCGTAAAATGGTCGCCGTTGATTACGATCAGCCGGACGCGGCGGGCTTAACGCCTGCGGCCCAGTTGAAGGCGATCGCCAAGGCCGTGCACAAGATGGTCGAGAAGCAATACACCACCTTTAGTCGGATGTTACGCCCAGCGTTGGCGACGGTCGATGTGCGTCTGCTCGAATTTGAGGAGCTGTCGGAACGGCAACACGATTATGTGGATGATTACTTCCATCAAGAACTCTATCCCGTGTTGACGCCGATGGGGGTCGACCCGACGCGGCCGTTTCCTTTTTTGGCCAATAATTCGCTCAACTTGGCGGTGCGCCTCTTGCACGAATCCGACGGGGATGACGATGACAACGATAAGGCCTTTGCGACCGTGCAGATTCCGAACAGTTTCCCCCGCTTGTTGCGGCTGCCAGACGCGCCTAACGACTTCATCTTAGTCGAGCGGGTGATCGATCATTACGTCGGTGAATTGTTCGTGGGCGCGCGGATTCAAGAAACCGCGCTGTTTCGCGTGACCCGCGACATGGACTTAGATGTCGCCGAAGAAGACACGTCAGACCTGATGAAGGAGATCCAGTCACAACTCAAGAAGCGACAACACGGTAAGGTGATGCGGCTGGAGATCGACGCGGACATGGGCAAGTACCTCAAGAAGCGGTTGGTGCGGGGATTAGGCATCAAGGATGAAGCCGATATCTACGCGATTCATGGCCCCATCGATTTGAACGTCGCCGCTAAGCTTGCCAAGCAGGTGCAAGGCCATCCGGAGTTGAGCTTCCAGAAATTCACGCCGTATCGTGACCCGGCGCTGCAGGGCAACCTGTTTGCGCAGATCGCCGACCACGATATCTTCTTGCAACACCCTTACGATTCGTTCGCGACGGTGGTGGACTTCATTCACCAAGCCGCTATCGACCCGCAGGTGCTTGCGGTAAAAATGACGCTGTATCGGGTCTCGAGCAAATCGCCGATCATCGCCAGCCTCAAGCAAGCCGCACAAAACGGCAAGCAGGTAACCGTGCTGGTCGAACTCAAGGCGCGCTTCGATGAGGAAAACAACGTTCACTGGGCGCAAGAGCTTGAGCGGGCAGGGTGCCACGTGATCTATGGCCTCGTGGGATTGAAGACGCACTCGAAGCTAACGCTGGTCGTTCGCCGTGAGGAATCAGGGATTCGGCGGTACATGCACATGGCAACCGGCAATTACAACGATGTCACCGCCAACTTCTATACCGATATGTGCCTGTTCACGGCCAATGCCGAGATGGGCGCCGATGCCAGCAACATTTTCAACATGCTCAGCGGCTTCTCGGAGCCGGCGTATTTCCACAAGCTCGTGATTGCGCCGATCGGCATCCGCGATTTTCTCATCACCCAGATCAACGCTGAGATCGCCAACGCCAAGGCGGGACGCAAGGCGCTCATCCGGATGAAGATGAATTCACTGTCGGATACGGAGATGATCCAGGCGCTATACGCGGCCAGTGCCGCGGGCGTGCAGGTGGAGCTGATCGTGCGCGGCATCTGTAATCTGAAAGTCGGGATCCCCGGCGTGTCAGACAACATCACCGTGCATTCGATCGTCGGCCGCTTCTTGGAGCATAGCCGCATCTATTACTTCTATGCCAACGGGGATGAGCATCTGTATCTCTCCAGCGCTGACATGATGAAGCGCAACCTGTCTCGGCGGGTAGAGTTGTTGTTCCCAATCTTGGCCGATACGGTGCACGGCCAGGTCATGCATATTTTTGACACGATGTGGGCGGATACGATCAAGTCGCGCGTGTTGTTGCCAGACGCAACCTGGGAGCGGATCGATTTGCGCGGCAAGGAGTTGATCAACGCCCAAGAAGTCTTCATGCAAGAAGCCGAGGCCAAGATCGCTGCGGCACATGTCAAACCCGCCGCCGATCCGCAGCAGGCGCACCGCTTTACCCCGATGAAGGCGCCGGAACAACACGACTAGCAAAAGGGCGGCGCGGGGCCACAAGCCGATGCAAAAACGCAAAGGACTAAATATTTGCCAGCGCTTACAATCCGTGCGATAATACAGTCAGGCGTTGGGTAAAGACATTAGTTGGCCGGTCCTACGGTGTTTTTTGCACTCCCAGCAATCTTAGGAGACCGTTCACAGTGTTCCTTCGGGAAGACTGGATCTCCAGTTCCAGAGTCGACACTGAAGGCGGGTTACGCTACTACCGTCATTCGGGACGAATGGACATCGCACAACCACCTGGTGACAGGTGAAGGCTGTCTAAGGTCGGAATCGAAACGCGTTGCAACGCAAACTAGATTTAGGGGTCTAAGATAATCTCGATGGCGTCACGACACATTCAGTTACACAGAGCGAAGCAACCCGCACTTAGCGATGGGGATAAGACAAATTGGGCTTGTGCCGGCAACGCCGGTGCGTGACCGAGATGGCTTATCCGCAATCGCGTTGGGTTGCGTAGCTCGACTAACCACAGAGCGAAGCAGGACGACCTTAGTGGTGAGTGTAAGGCGGGCTGGGCGGCGCGGCGAAGCCGTGTGAGACCGGAACGACTTACACGCAGCCACGTTGTCCTGCGTAGCTCGACTACGAAAGGAGGATCGCCCACCAGTCGCAGACCGACACGTCAGTTTTCCCGGGAACGCCTGGAAAAAATTGACGACCTCAGTAGGCCTCTTTGAGTGCGCGATTCACCTGAAACACCCATAGCAAAAAAATTGATCGGGAAATCGCTTATTTGAGTTACCCAATAAACTAGCCGCGATACAGCACTAGCGTACCGCGGTTTTAGTGTGTCTTCAAAGTGTGGCTGACCAAAAAAAGAAATTGTTCTGTGGCTTTGTTCCTGACACCGGCTGTGAATTGTGGTTAACTTTTGGAAGACGCGCTGATGACGCTTGCATCAGCGACAAAAGTTGAGTTCACGGTTGGTGGACGGGGAGGTTATTTTGGCAATTCTGATTGGATTGGTTCCGGCGCTGTTTTGGGGCATTTTGCCGATATGGATCCGCAAGTTTGCAGGCGGTAATTTCCGCCAACAGTTGCTGGGCACTACGATCGGAATGGTGTTGCTGGCGACGGTGGTGACGCTGGTGTGGCATCTTCGGTGCGACTGGCTGGCCAGCGGTTTGTTTTTCCTATCAGGCTTTTGTTGGAGCTTCGGACAAGGTGGGCAGTATCACGGTTTCGAGACGCTCGGGGTCAGCACAACGATGCCGTTGTCGACGGCGCTGCAGATTGTCGGCAATAGCATCATCGGCGGCTTGGTGTTCGGCGAATGGCACGGTGCGCGGGATATCGGGCTGAGTCTGGTCGCGCTGGTTGTCATCGTGATCGGGGTGTTGATGACGAACGGTAAAATTGCCGGTGGCCGCGGCAAGGTGGGCGACTACGTGATGCTTGCCATCAGTACGGCCGGTTACTGGGGTTATTCGGCCTTGCCTCACTTCGCGCATGTCTCGTCAAACCTGGTGGGCTTTTTGCCGCAGGCGCTGGGGATGCTTTGCTCGGCGTGTCTGATCGGGGCGATGCGGCCGGCCGGCTTGTTCAGCAAGCCGACCGCCCGCAATATCTCCTCAGGATTCATCTACGGGGTCGCGGCAGGCGCGTATCTGGTGTCGCTGTCGCTGAGCGGCTTGGTCAACGCGTTCATCTTGTCACAGCTGAACGTCATCGTCGCGACTGTCCTCGGCGGCATCGTGTTGCACGAATTCGTCAAGGGCCAGCTGCGGGTGACGATTGCGGGCTTGGTGGTGCTGTTAGCCGGTGCCGTCGGCTTGGTCATGTTATAGGCAATCTCGGGTCGTGATAGTGATCACGGCTCTTTTTTTGAATAATTAATTAGGACATTGACATATATATTAATAATATTAAAGTAATGTCATTAAAGTTAAAGGAGGCGTGCTTGTGGATTGGTTCTTGGCGTTGGCGCCCGAAGATCAGGAGTTCATCAAGCAGTTCGTGCTTGCGTCTGGCTCGTTGAAGCAGTTGGCCAAGGTTTACGACGTAAGCTACCCGACGGTGCGGCTACGCGTCGATCGCTTGATTGAGAAGGTGCGCCTGCTGACACAGCAAGACAACAATAGCTTCGAGGTGAAGATCATGCAGATGGTGGTCGATGAGAAGCTGCCGTTGGCGCTTGCAAAAGAAATTGTTCAGGCTTATCAGGAGGAGAATAATGAGTGATTTTAAAGGGATCATCATCGGCATCGTGGTGTTTGCGCTCTTGCGGCTGGTGCTTCGGTACTTACCAAAATGGTTCGGGGTATTGCCGATGGTGGGGTATCTGGGATTCATGGTGTGGCTGGTGATCACTCATGGCTATGAGCCGCTGGTATCGACGTTGATCGTGCTGTTCGCTGGAGAGTTCGTGCTGGCGGGGATCTGGGTTGAGGAACTCACCAAGCGCAAGCGGCGCGTGACCAAGGAACTAGAGAAGATGCAGGCCAAGGATATTTCTTCTAGCGATCGCTGAGCAATGGGCTAGGCCTAACGGCACGAGCAACTGCGCGAACACGTTCGCTCCGTTGTTCGAACTCGTTACGCTACGCCCTAAAGTCGCTCAGCTTCGCTTTCGGTTACTTCGTCGAGCTACACAGGACAACGGCATTGCGGATAAGTAATCGCGATCTTGCACCAGCTCCGCTGGGACGGCGATCACGCTTCCTTATCCACATGCCTAAGCCCGTCCTGTTTTGCTCTGGAGTTTTCGTCGAGTTGCGTGGCGCAACGCGGGTACATCTAGCTACGCCAGCGCACTCGGGGCTAAGTCCGCCCTAAGCACGCTGGCTAGGCTACCTGACCCGCTAAGCGCGCGCCACTTCGCTCTCGGTTACTTGTGGTATCAGTGTCTGATTTCTGGTATGGTTGTCGGTGAATGAACGAGAACTCTGGTGGAGGCAGACGATGAAACATTATGGTGTGATCGATTTAGGCAGCAATTCGGCGCGGTTGAGTGTGTGGGCGATTGCCGATGATGGCGGCATCAAGCAGCTTCTGAAGCTGAAGGAAATGGTGCGCTTGTCAGAAGGCATGGGAGAAGCGCGCGTCTTGCAGGAGCCGGCGATGGCGCGCACGCTGACCGCGTTGGAAGGCTTCAAGGCACAATACGACGACCTGGAGAACTTGACGCTTGAGGCGTATGCGACGGCCGCGACGCGGATGGCTACGAACCAGAAGGCCTTCTTGAAGCGCGTCAAGCAGGCGATCGGGGTCGATCTGCAGGTGATTCCCGGGACGAAAGAAGCCGAGCTCGATTACACCGGGGTGATCAACACGCTACCGATTCAAAATGCGTTGATCATGGATACTGGGGGCGCTTCGACGGAGCTGATCTTGGTGCAAAATCGTAAGTTGCAGCATCTGATTTCGATTCCGTTCGGTTCGGTCAACCTCACCGAGCGCTTCTTGCCCAAAGATGTGGTCAGTGCCGGCGAGTTGTTTGACCTGATCACCGCAGTCAACCGCATCTTCAATTCGATCTGGTGGCTGCGCAAAGCACAAAACCTGCCGATCGTTGCGTTAGGCGGCTCGAACCGGACGCTGGCGAAGATTCAGCGGCGCAAGGACAAAGCGGCCGATTTTGAGGACATTCACGGCTACCGGATGGCGACCGATCAGGTGAACGCGATCTTCAAGGAAGTGGTCGATGCCGACTTGGAGACGCGCAAGGCGATTCCAGGATTGGCCAAATACCGTGCCGACATCATCATCGGTGGCATGGTGCCAGTGGTGATGATGATTCGTTATCTCGACTCGGACCGCTTGACCTTTTCACAGTATGGACTGCGTGAAGGCGCCTTGTATCAGCACCTGGAAGCAACCAAGGCCAGTGAGTAAGAAGTGGTTAAGAATCCGGACGATGGCTGTTAGCCGGCGTCCGGATTTAGTATTGTGAAGACATTACGTGAACGGAGCGATAACGATGAAAAAAATGATGATCATGTTAGGGCTATTCGTGGCCGCGGCGTTCGGCTTCGCGAATCAGCCGGTGCATGCCGATGATACTTGGCAGCCGGTCGCGACCTTGGGTAGCAGCCTGACGGCCACACAGAAGTCCGGTACGTTGACAACGCTGGAGAAGGCGGCCAACCTCGATTCTGTCTCGGAGCTGACCGTCAACGGTGACACGCTTGTGAAGTATCTGAATCCCAGCGGCTCGACGTTCACCAGCACCAGCGGCGTCTGGTCGTCGGCCTTGGTACAAAAAACGTCTAGCGGTGGCATCAACGTGACCATCGTGCCTTACAACGGCACGAACAACATCACGACGATCACGAGCGACCAATACCGCAACGCGGCGGTCACCGCCGGGGTCTCCAACGCCAACCTATACATCACCTCGGCCGTGCGCATCGATGGCTCCGGCGCGTTGGCCGGCGTGTACGCGGCGTTTGCCCAAAACGGCGAGACCTTGAACGCCAGCCAAATCAATGCGGCACAAACCGAGGTCAACACGCTGTCGGGCATCACTGACGAGAATGCGAACAAAGACGGCTATTCGGACAAACAGCTCAACAACGCGGTGGCCGGCATGAAGAAAGCCATGGCGACGCAGTCCAACTCTGGTGAACAGACCTTGTCGCAGAACACCATCGGCAACATTGTCGATTCGCAACTGAAAGCCAATAATCTGACCAACATCATCAACAATAATCAGCGAACGCAGATCATCAACTTGATGGTCAAGATTCAAAATTCTGGCGCTTTGAAGTCTGGTGACTTTAAAGCTCAGGCGTCGAAGCTGGCCAGCTCGATTCAAAGCTCCGCCAAAGGCCTTTTTGCCAAGCTCAAGGGTCTGGACACGCAAGAGAACCGCAATTTCTTGCAGAAGATCGGGGATGCGATCGCCAACTTCTTCAAGGCGATCATCAATTGGATCACGAGCTTGTTCTAGGCGCAAAACAGGGCTGTGACAAAAGGCGGTTTTGGTACCGACGGATAGCCTAAGCAGACGCTGGGTCCGAACTTTGGACCTAGTGGCTGCGACGCTATCTGCTTGGTGCCGGCCTTTTGGAACGTCACACCAGCGGAATATTCGGGTACAAAAAGCGGGACTGTGGATTTGGCCACAGTCCCGTTTTGCGTCTTTTGAGCGACTCTGCGATAATGATACCTAAACGGTTAAAGGGGGCAACGTGATGTTGTGGGGATTGATCTTGATCGGCATCGTCGTGGTGGTGACGTTCGGACTTGGCTATGTGAATTACCGGCTGGGCAAGGCGGGTAAGTCGAAGAAGGTGGGGTTGGTGATTCCGGTCGCGTATGTTGCGGTGCGCCTGATCATGGCGCTCGTCCAAAAGCCGAACCTCGGGACGCTGATCGTCGATTTGCTCCCAGGCTTGGTCGTCGCCGGGATCTATTATGCCTTGTATGTGCATGGAACGAAAAAGGCGGCTGGAGGGAATTAATGTACAAAATGATTGTTTCAGATCTCGATGAGAGCTTGTTGCGCACGGATGGCAGTGTTTCGCCGGCTGATGTGGCGACGATCGCCAAGCTTCGCGCCATGGGCGTGAAGTTCGTGCCGAATACCGGGCGTGGCTTCGCGTCGGTGCAGGCATTGCTCCAAACGATCGGCACCTTCGCCATGGCGGGGCAATACGTGATCGCCTATAACGGTGGGGCGATCGTGGAGAATGCCGGCAATCGGATTCTTGCCAGCACGACGCTGGACTTCGCGGCCGCCGATCGCCTGTTTCGCCTGGCCGCGGCCCATCCGGATCTAGGCGCGCACATCTACACGCTGCACCATGTTTATGTGTTCCGCCCGACCGCAGACGAGAAGGCCTATCTCGCCAACCGTGGCGTCTCGTATCAGGAGTGGACCGCCCATGATTTGGCCGCTTTGGCCGACCGGCAAGTCGTCAAGGTGATCTTCGAGCATCCCGACTTGGCGGCGCGCCAAGCGTTCGCCGCGGAAGTGGCCGCCAAAATGGGCCCTGTGTTCACGGTCAGCTACTCCTCTGGGCGCTATGTCGAGTTCAACCCGACCGGTATCGATAAAGGCGACGCGGCGATTGCCTTGGGCCAGCAAATCGGCATCAAGCCAGAAGAGATCATCGCATTAGGCGACAACCTCAACGACCTGGCGATGATTCGAAAAGTTGGCCTCGGGGTCAGCGTGGCCAACGGCGTGGCCCAGGTGCGTGAGGCGGCGGGGTTGGTGCTGCCGGTGGACAACAACCACGATCCGGTGACGGCCCTGTTTGCGGCAGTTTTCGCCTGAACATGGAGGCGCGACAGTGATCGATCTCAGTAAGACGGCGTATCTCGCCATCGATTTGCAAGAAGATGTCTTGCGGCCGCAACCCTTGTTTCCGCAGTCGGCCCAGGCCATCGTCGCGGCCAACGACCGCGTGAGTCAGGCGCTGAAGAACACGGCGGCCTTGGAAGTGTTGGTGCGCGTGCAACAGGCGACGTTCGGCCATCTCTATCCGTTCGCCGCCACGACGCGCGCGGTGCCCGTGGCAACGCCGGAGTTGAGCCTGGCGATCGCGTCGGAAGCGGCGACGAATGTGATCGTCGTCAACAAACATAACCCCAGTGCCTTCTTCGGCACCGATCTGGATGTGCAGCTGCGCCGCTTCGGCATCGAGACGTTGCTGGTGGCCGGTGTTTCGACCAGCAACGGGGTGTATGCCACGGTGTTAGACGGGTTCCAGCATGCTTATCGCGTGCTGGTGATCGAAGACGCCTGTGCCGATCGTGATGGCGAGAATCACGCCTTCTTTTTCCGGAAAATGTTCCCGCGCCTGGCCCATGTGACGACGGTCGCCGAAGTCTTGCAACTGATAAAGACTTGACTTTTAATCGTAAACGACTATCTTTTGTGATAGAGACTGATGAAAAGAGGCCGTACGATGACTTTTGATCCGACGAATACCTTAACGTTCGGGCGCGATGACGCTGCCCATCAGGTGTGGCTGGTGTTTAACCTCGGCTGTGAGGACACCCGTGACTGGTTCAACGCTACGGCCGAACGGCTGGAAGCGGCAATCGAAGCCGGCCGTATCCAAGTGCACTTGCAGTTTTGGAGCAAACAGCGCGTGGCCTTGGTGAATGGTGGGATCGCCAACTGTTACATCGACTACGCCCATCCGCAGGCGGCGTATGCGTTCATCAAGGCCGTTTTTGCTGATCAAGATGCGCTCAACGCGGCGCCTGATGTCCCGGCGTATCTGGAGGCGACCTACCACGTACAGCGCCATCCGCACGCGGAGCTGATCGCCGCGCAGGTGGCCGAAGCGGTCGTTGAGGCGGGCATCACGAGCGTGCCGACCGTCGCCTATGATGGAAAGCTGTATTATGACGAGACGCTACAAGACGTGCCGGTGTTTTAGTTAGGGAAGAGATGTGCTGAGGGCGCATCTTTTTTGTTATAGCGCAAAAAAATAGCCGCCCACACAGGCGGCATTAGGGGTAGAGCTTCACTTTGGAGGAGTGAGGGTTGGGGTGCAGGGGGGCACGCCCAAC
>CAKQZO010000050.1 GCA_934293835.1 uncultured Lacticaseibacillus sp.
CACTTAGGGCTGTCTGTAAGACAGGCTGAGGTGCTGGTGGGCCTTGCCAGTGCTGAGGCATGACTTACAGGCAAGCCCGTTGCTCAGCACAGCCCGACTACGAAAGGAGGTACCCCCACGACAGTTGCAGACCGAGACCATTCTGACAGACTTTCCGGCAGAATGGTCATCATGGTAATGCTTCTTTGAGTGCGGGTTGCCTCCAAGATATGGCTAAACGAAAAAAACACCTCAAAACAGCTTATTTGAGGTGCATATAAAAACCAGACCGCGGGACGGGAGCGTACCGCGGCTTTGGTGTGTCTTCAGACCGATGGTATGCAAATAGGCGCTCGCGCTCTTCTCTTGCAGAAGAATTGCGGGCGCCCATTTGCTTGCTCATTGCCAGTCGCTGGCCTGTAGATGTGTCCGGCCGGCAGCGCGCGCCTTCAGGATGGCTTGGCGCAGGTCGTTGCCGCTGAAGTAGGTGGGATCTTCGCCGGCGGCTTTGATGTCGTCGCGGGCACGATCGAGATCGGCATCAGAGATATCGGTGGTATCAGCAACGGGCTGGCCTTCCGGTACCGCACTGGCAGTGCTTGATTGGGTGCTGGCCGACGAGGCTGATGATGACTGGGAAGCGCTGGTCGCTGATGCGGTTGCCTGGTCTGCTTTGGCAGGGGCCGATGTCGCGGCCGTGGTCGCTGAGTCGGCGCCCGTTGCTTCGCCTAAGGTGTTCTGCAACTTGAGGGCCTTGATGTATTCGGCTTGAAATTGTGGTTGCTGAAGCGCTTTGTCTGCCAACAGCATCTGCAGCTGGGTGCTGGCCTTGGCCTTGTCACTTGTTGCCAGCCTGGTGATGGTTTGGAGCTGCTGATCCAGGCGCGACTGGGTGCGGCGAGCCGTTGCCGCTTTGGTTGCCAGCCGCTTGGCCGCGACCGTCAACGTCTTGTGACCCGTGGTGACCTTGGCGGCTTGCCGTTGCGCTTGTTTGAAGTGGTTGGCCGCCCATGCCGCTTCGGCTTTGGTCAGCGCGGTCAGCTGAGTCGCTCGTCGCTTGGCTGAAGCGGTGGGTTTCAACTTGATGATCGCCGCGTTGATACCTGCCGCTTTGGCGTATTGATGCTGGTTGATGGCAGTTGTCAGCGGCTGGTTCAAGGCCTTGGTGTCGGGTTTAGCCGAACAGCCGGCAAGTGTCAGTATGGCCCCGATGATGACGGGGAGAATCAACTTTTTCATACTCATAACCTCCACTTCCATTATACCTGATACAAATAGGCAAGGGGTTCAGTGGCGCAGATTTGACCAAGCTTTCTTTAAAAAACATTACACTTGCACGGCATCGCTACCGGGTAAGGGGTTATTCAGGTATAATTACGCTCGAAGCGCAGTTTAGTTGCCGTAGTGGCGGTCAGTTTGACTGTGGTATAATTCATCTGTGTGGCTTCGGCGACAAGATAACGATTGGTTGAGAGGGTAAGAGATTATGAAGCAAAAAGCTGAATGGATCGGGTTGCGACGCTATGCGACGATCATTGGAGACGTCGTGTTGTTCAACCTCAGTGTCCTGTTAGCGTTCTACTTGCGGTTCGGGCGTATCGTTCCTTATCGAAACTTGTATACGTATCAACACTCTGCAATTGCGATTTCCATCGTCTTTTTGGTGGTGAACTTCCTGCTTGGGATGTATATCTTCTACAACCGACGCATTTCGGATATTATTTTTAATACGATCCTAGGCCAGTTCCTGACGATCTTGGCCTTGATTCTGATCACGTTCATGGGGCGGCTGTTCGCCTTTCCACGTTCGGTGCTGGGGTACTCTTTCGTCATCAGCATCGTCGTCCTCGGGTTGTGGCGGGTGTTCATCTATTACATGTACATCCACTTCACCAACGCGCGGCGCGTGGCGGTGCTTTCTTATGAAGACGAGCTCCCGGCGATCATCGAAAACTTCGATTCCGCCAAGAACAACAAGCACAAGGTGACGCATGTCATCACCGACCATTTCATCGAAAATACTAAAAAAGTGATGTCAGACGTCGACATCTTCTATGTGACGAAGAGCCTCAGCGACGATGATCGGCGCCAGATCATCGACTTGGTGATCAAGCAGCAAAAAGAAGTGCTGTTGCCATCATCGTTCGACAACTTGGTGATGCTCAACCCGAGCTTGATGAACTTCGAAGACGAGTCCGTCATGGGCCTGTCGCAGTTTCGTATCTCGCCTGAGAATGCCTTCATGAAGCGGGTCTTCGACATCGTGGTCTCGGCGTTGATGCTGATTGTGGCCTCACCGTTCATGTTGGTGTCGGCGATCTTGGTGAAGCTGACCTCGCCGGGGCCAGTCATCTATAAGCAGACGCGAATCACCTTGAATCAAAAGGAGTTCAGCATCTACAAGTTCCGGACGATGCGCAACGATGCCGAGAAGAAGTCCGGCCCGCAGTTAGCGACCGCTAACGACGCGCGCGTTACTTCAGTCGGTAAATACTTGCGGAAGTTCCGCCTCGACGAGCTGCCGCAGATTTTCAATGTGTTCAAAGGCGACATGTCGATCGTCGGTCCGCGGCCAGAACGGCCATTCTTCGTCGATCAGTTCAACGAAGAGGAACCGCATTACTACTTGCGACATAACGTTCGCGCCGGCATCACCGGCTACGCGCAGGTTTATGGGAAGTACGCGTCTGATTATCACAGCAAGCTGAAGTTCGACCTGCTGTACATCAAGTGCTACTCTTTGTTCCTGGATGCGAAGATCTTGTTGCAAACTGTGAAAATCTTGTTTGATAAGGTGTCCAGCGCTGGAGTTGATGAAGATGCAGTGCCAGAATTGCAGAAGTTACAAGAGATTGTGAACGAACGAAATATTGAACACTTAAAGTGAGGATAAAATGGCTGCGATAAGTGTGCTGATGTCTCTGTATGTCAAAGAGCGACCTGAGTATTTGAGACAAAGTCTGACCAGTATTTTTCGGCAGACACTACTGCCTGATGAAATTGTTGTTGTGCTGGATGGTCCTATCACGAAAGCTCTACAAGCCGTTTTAGATGACTTTTCACGGCAGACGCAACGATTGCATGTGCTCCCTCAAGCCATTAATAGAGGACTAGGAAAGTCTTTAGCTGTAGGTGTTGAAGCATGTCAATATGAATTGATCGCGCGAATGGATACTGATGATATTGCGGAACCGACGCGGTTAGCAGAGCAGTATTCGGAGTTTATTGCAGATAGTGAATTGGTAATTTGTGGGACTAACATCGCTGAATTTGATGGGAATATTGATCACGTCATTGGGAGACGACACTTACCAGAGAATGATGCAGAGATTCGGGCCTTTTCAAAACGACGTAATCCGTTCAACCACATGACGGTGATGTTTAAGCGCCAGGCTGTGCTTGATGCGGGTAATTATCAGCCCATGGCGGGTTTTGAAGATTATTATTTGTGGGCTCGAATGCTTCGACTTGGTGGTAAGACGCACAACATTCAGCGTGACTTGGTTTTTGCTCGAACTGGCGCAAATATGTATGCTAGGCGTGGCGGCCTGAAATACTTAGTACCCGGCTTAAAGGGGCGTTGGGCGATCTATCGTGTAGGCCTTGGCAGTTTGTTTGACTTGCTATTTGTCAGTGCGGTGCACGTTGTGGTATCGATCATGCCAAACAGATTGCGCGGCTGGTTTTACGAGACAAAGTTGCGTTCATAATTGAAGGAGGAAGTCGTGTATAGTAGCGATTTAAGATTACGTGCCGTTCAAGAGAAGACGTTAGGGATCGCTAGCGAGATCGTATCGTTTTGTCAACAGCATGAGTTGCTCTGCTACTTCTGCGGTGGTGGCGCTATTGGCGCTATACGAGAAGGTGGCTTTGTGCCGTGGGATGACGATCTCGATTTTTTTATGCCACGTAACGATTATGAGCGCTTTTGTCAGCTGTGGAAGCAAAAACATGATCGGCGCTATGTGTTAGAGAAGGCTGATGCCAATTTCGTTAATCATAATAACTTTGTCACTGTTAGGGATGCGCAGACGACGTTCGTTAAGACCTATCAGCAGGATCTGGACATCGTCCATGGGATTGCAGTCGATGTCTTTCCGTTGGATGTTGCTCCAACGGGGAAAAACCAGCAAAAATTGCAAAAGCTTTGGGCGATGGTCTACGCCTTATTCTGCGAACAGGTCGTTCCCGAAACGCACGGCGGTCTCATTACAACTGGCAGTAAGATTCTTTTAGGATTGTTTCATAGTCGTAAGAGTCGATATCGGGTCTGGCGTTTCGCAGAAAAGCGGATGATTCAGTATAATGCGAGTGAAAGCCCCTGGGTGACGGAGTTGTGTGTCGGGCCGAAGTACATGGGTAATCGTTATCACAAGGAGTGGTTTGCCAAGGCTCAAATGGTTCCCTTTGAAGATGTTCAGATGCCAGTACCTCAGGGCTATGATCATTATTTACGGCAGGTTTTTGGAGATTATATGCAACGACCACCGGAGTCGATGCAAAAGCCGCATCATGATGCAGTTTTTATTGATTCAACCGCACCATATACCAAATATCGCGGACGGTATTTCTTGAAGCATTCAAGCGAAGGAGAAAGATAACTATGGCTACAGCATTAATCATTGCAGGCGGCGTCGGTAAGCGTATGGGGATGGATATTCCTAAGCAATTCATTATGGTCGAAGGCAAGCCGATCATCATTTATACGTTGGAGTCGTTCCAGGCGCATCCTGATATCGATCAAATCTTGGTTGTTTGCAAAGAAGGCTGGGATGAAACGCTGTGGGGATATGTGAAGCAGTACAACCTTGATAAGGTTAAGTGGATTATTAAGGGTGGTACGTTGGGACAGTATTCTATTAACAATGGCGTTCAGTTCTTGAAGGCGCATTGCGACCCGAAAGATATTGTTGTGATTCACGATGGGATTCGCCCACTTGTTGACGAACTCGTGTTATCAGATGTGATCGTTAAGGCAAAGGAATTCGGCAACGCGGTGACTTCAATGCCGTATAACGAGCAAATTTTTGTAAAGAGGACAGAAGAAACAACGACACAATACATCGACCGCAATACGTTACGCCGCGTATCAACCCCACAGGCTTATCGATTTGATAAGTTAAGCTGGGCTTATGATAAGGCAGTCAAAGAAGACATTGGGATGACTGATTCTAGTTATACCAATACGATGATGGTTGATTTAGGGGAGACCTTGTATTTTGCCGCCGGTTCAGATAAGAACATCAAGTTGACGACGACTGATGATCTCGCTATGTTCAAGGCTTACTTGAACATGAAGGCATAGCGAATGTTAGGACATAATCGGCTTTATTTGGATGAATTAGGTTACGTTGCTGCGCATGTGGATTGGTATCAGCTAGACAATCACTCGGTTTTGGTCATCGGAGCCTCTGGGCTGATTGGTAGCTACATGATCGACGTCATTATGCAGCATAATGACGAATATGATGCTGGGATCGATGTTTATGCGATGGGACGCTCTCAGGCACATCTTGAAGCACGGTTTGAGCGTTATCAGCATAATGAACGATTTCATGCGGTCGTTGGCGACGTGACACAACCTTTGCCACCAACGCTGAGAGTTGATTACATTGTGCATGCCGCATCCAATACGCATCCGCGACAGTATGCGACGGATCCGATTGGGACGATCATGACGAATCTTCTTGGTACCCAGCAAGTTTTAGATTATGCGGTTGCGCATCCTGTCCAGCGAATCTTGTTCTTATCTTCAGTTGAAATCTACGGGGAGAATCGTGGCGACGTTGAACGCTTCGATGAATTGTATTCAGGGTATCTTGATCCGAATACATTGCGAGCCGGATATCCTGAAGGCAAGCGTGTCTCCGAGGCGCTGTGTCAGGCATATATTGCGAAACATGATTTGGATGTTGTTATTCCGCGTGTTTGCCGAACTTTTGGGCCGACCATGAAGCTGAATGATTCTAAGGCGAGTTCACAGTTTATTTTGAATGCGGTCGCAGGCAAAGACATCGTTCTGAAGTCTGAAGGTACGCAACATTATTCGTATGGGTATGTTGGCGATGTGGTCAGTGCGTTGCTATTTTTATTAGTTTCTGGAAAAAATGGTGCCGCATATAATATCGCAGTGCCTGAATTCGATTTGCATCTTAAAGAACTTGCTGAAAAGATTGCGGCGCTTTCAAGCAGTCGAGTCGTCTATGACCTGCCTGATGAGACGGAGCGAGCCGGATTTTCAAAGGCGACCAAGGCTCTGCTGGACGCCTCTAAACTCGAGTCGTTAGGATGGCATGCAATGTTTGATTTGCAGACTGCATTGCAGCATACGGTAGATATCTTGAAGGGTGAAGTGAATGTCTGAGATCAGCATTATTGTTCCCGTATATAACGTGGAGCAATACCTACATAAATGTGTCGATTCAATTCTGGCGCAAACATTTACAAATTTTGAGCTGATTTTGGTTGACGATGGTTCACTTGATAGCTCTGGCGAAATCTGTGATCAATACGCAAAAGTCGATTCCCGTATCAAGGTTATCCATAAACCAAATGGTGGTTTGTCTGATGCTCGTAACGTTGGGATTGAAGCAGCGCATTCGCCATATCTCGCATTTGTAGATTCTGATGATTATATTGCCCAGGAAATGTATCAGATGCTTTTTGACGATATTCGGCAGGCAGAAGCTGATTTAGCAATTTGCGGCATCTATGATGTTTATGGCGATAAAGCTCCGCGTGAAAAAGAACAGCTTCACGAAATCTTAGATCGAGACACCGCGACCATCAAAATCTTTGAGGGTAATCTGATCTCGGTTCATGCGGTGAACAAGTTGTATCGTAAAGAGATATTTTCTTCATTGCGGTATCCTAAGGGGAAGTATCATGAAGACTCTTATGTGATTTTGGATGTCTTAGCACAATGCAACACAATTGTTGTGAATACAAAACAGGTGTATTATTACACCCATCGTGAAGGTAGCATTAATACTGAGCGCTTTTCGGAAAAGCAATTCGATTTTATCGATGCTTGGGAGCTGAATGAAAGGCGCCTTTCGAATGCCAGTTCTGCGTTGCGGCGAGTTGCCCATCAGCGTGTTTGTTTTGCAAACTTCCTGGTCTTGGACAAGTTGTTGAACGGTGGTGCTCAGCATGATTATCCCGCTGAATGTAAGCGGATGGTCCGCTATCTGCGGGGGAATGCTTGGTTCATATGGAAGAATGAAGTTTTTACCAAATCACGTAAAATAGCTTTGGCTGCATTAATCGTCAGTGTATCTTTATATCAGCGGGTAATACGCCTGCATAAGTATTAGCGGGGTTAAATTAGGGTGAATAGTTTGAGTAGAGTAGGTCAGATTAATCGATATGCGACGCGTACGTTCTTAATTCTCTTTGAAGTCGCATTGTTATTGCGAATGGTGATTTTGTATAGCTTGATCGATTCGCGATTCGACAGTTTATTGTTTTCGATTGCTGCTTTGATCGGTGGCGTCGTGTTTGTCTGTAATGCGCTAGAGTGGCTACAGGAGCGAAAGGTGCCTAACGTCCTCCTCATGATTATTATCTTGGCGATGCTTGTGGCGACATTGCTTGTGCCAGAAGCAAGTCTTGTCGGTAATGCTAAGATGGTCATCTGGCAAGTGATCTACTTCTTCGTTGTCTACTATGTTGTCAGACGTGATGATCCTAAGCTGATCAAGTGGTTTGAAAACATCATCATGATTTATTGGACAGTCGCAGTAGTCGGTTCATTGTTTCTGTTTTTTGTTAAGTACAGTTATACCGCGCCGTTAAGTAAGATCTATTATGGATTACGGTTAGGTATTGTTCAGAATCGGTTGTATGGCATTTTTGTCGAACCAAATTTTGCCTCGAATGTGTCTGTTATCGTCTGTGTTTTGATGATTAAACGATTGGTCAGCAAAGCGCCGCACATACATAGTGCTTGGTACATCATTGGATTAGTGTTGCAATTTTTCTATATTGTTTTATCTGGGTCACGTTCGGCCTTATTAGATGCTAGCGCAATCACGTTTATCGGCATCTTCTTCTTGGTATTTGCCAATCAACGACGCAATGGTTTACTGAAGCAGTGGGGCCTGGGCTTGATTAGTGGCTTAATTGCTGTGGGCGTTCTGGTCGGTGCAAACTATGCTGTGAAGTTGACATTGCCGCACCTGGTTGTGCCAACCCGAATCACCTTGATTGATAATCTTGCCAAGGGTAAGCCGGATAAAAAAGATGCCGATAGTGTTTCGCTGGAACGTGAAGATATTTCCAGCAATGGCGATTCTTCCAACGGCCGTGTCTCACTTTGGAAGAGTGCGCTGGAAATCTTTCGGACTAGTCCTGTGTATGGTGCTTCTGCGAATAACTGGATTGACTATGCACGCAAGACGGTTCCAGATTCATACATTTCACATCACGGGCAAACACCGCACAATTTCGTCTTGTTAACGTTAGTTTCAACTGGTCTGTTAGGCGGAATTCCACTCATCATCTTCATGCTGATGAAGGCTATCCAGTTGATCCGGGCGTTATTCAAGACGAGGGGTATGCGGGATATCGACTTTATCTTGGTGGCATTGATTCCAATCGATATGGTCTTGTTTGCAAGTCTAATGCCGGACCTTATTTTTGAGAATCGAATTGGTGCGTTGTGTTTCTGGTTATTCCTCGGGTTTGCCACTTTGGGCATTCAGCCGGGTGAAGAAAGGGATCGAATTCACAGTGGCAACTATTGAACTAAAAGAAGTCCAGCAGCGAACAATTGATATCTTGGTATATGTTGATGCGTTGTGTCGGCAACATGACCTCAAGTATTCAATCTATTATGGGACGCTGATTGGTTTAGAACGCCATCAAGGGTTTATTCCTTGGGATGATGATATTGATGTGGTCATGAGGCGCCCAGACTATGAGCGCCTTTTGGCTATCCTTGAAAAGGAGTCTCGCTATCAGCTCCTTTCGATGAACAACCGACCGCATTTCCGCTATCCATTCACGAAGTTGGTTGATAAGGAAACGCGCTTGGTGACGAAGCAACTGTTTGCGCCTGAGGATCCATTAATGGGCGTGTTCTTGGACATCTTTCCCCTTGACGGTATTCCGAGTACCAGTGATGGTCGGCTTGCGTTCTATCAAGAGTGTGAGCAGGATCGGCTGAACATGATGGATACACTCGCACCGCGGTCTTATGCGCGCTCGTTCACGCCTTGGAAGGCATTGATTAAGAGTGTTACTGGTTAT
The DNA here is from genome assembly GCA_934293835.1 of uncultured Lacticaseibacillus sp. Taxonomy (GTDB): domain Bacteria; phylum Bacillota; class Bacilli; order Lactobacillales; family Lactobacillaceae; genus Lacticaseibacillus. The sequence continues at coordinate 9,232 of CAKQZO010000050.1, forward strand.
TCGAGATATCGCAAGGTGCGTGCTGGCGGCGATGATGATTATTGGCGCGAACAGTATCAGCAGGCGGCTGTGCGTTATCCGATCGATGAAGCAACGTATTGTGGCTACCTTGAGTGGATTAGTCATGATTGGGGCGTGTTCCCCACCACGTGGTTTGCAGATGATCAATATGATGATGTTCAGTTTGCAGGGCACACCGTCATGGCAATCAGGCATCGTGTGGATTTCCTGCACTTACGGTTTGGCGATTATATGCAATTGCCACCAGAGGCGGAACGAGTCACGCATCATCCATACGCGTTTTATCTTAAGTAAAGAAGGATTTTTTCGTGAAAAAAAAGGGCCGTTTAGAATATTCCATCTTGAACTCGACGATCTCAACGATTATCTATGTCGGGAGATTGCTAATTCAATTTGTTGCCAGAAGCTTTTTTATCCATTTTCTTGGGCAAACGTATTTGGGGTTAAACGGCTTATTCACTAACGTTTTGAGTTTGCTATCGATGGCAGAACTGGGGGTGGGGGCCTCCATCATCTTTGCTTTGTACAAGCCGTTGGCTGAAGATGATCATCCCCGGATAACCGCTTTGATGCAGTTATATGCGAAGGCGTACCATATTATCGGGGCTGTCATTGGTGTGTTAGGCTTGGCAATTATGCCGTTCCTACACTTAATGATCAACTCCGATCAGAATGTCCCTCATCTATACCTGATCTACTTGTTGTTCCTGGCAAACTCGGTTGCCAGTTACTTCTTTACGTACAAGCGGTCCTTGATCACCGCCGATCAGAAGCAATATATCGTGAGCTTGAACGACTTTTTGTTCTTAGTAGCGACGAATGCTGTGCAGATTGCAGTGTTGTATATTCATGCTGATTTTGTGATCTATTTGATTATTCAGATCTTGTTCACATTGGCAGGCAACTTGTGTATCACATGGATTGCTAATCGGCGGTATCCATATTTGAACCATGCCGTGAAGCGGAAGGTCGATCCGGAAACAGCGGACACCTTGAAGAAAAACGTGATTGGGAATGTTAGCTCAACGATTGGTGGTCAGATCGTGATGAGTACCGATAACATTCTGATTTCTGCGTTTGTCAACCTGACTGCGGTGGGGATTTATTCAAACTACACGTTATTGGTGAATGCGATTCAAAACGTCTGCAAGCAGATCACCAATTCGATTACTGCCTCGATTGGGAATTTTGCGGTGATGGCAGATCCTGAGCGTAATAATGAGTTATTCCGCAGACACTTTTTCGTTAATCATACGCTGATCTTCTTTACTGCTGTCGAACTAGAGGTCGTTTTGAACGCTTTTATCCAGTGGTGGGTAGGTAAAGAGAACCTATTACCGTCTTTGACCGCAACCCTGATCGTGTTGAATTACGTCATTCAGGTGTATCGGAACACAGGATTTGTCTTCATTCAATCGTTTGGATTGTTTTGGTATCAGCGCTTGAAGCCGGTTTTTGAATCAATCATTAATTTAGGAATGAGCTTGTTGTTGCTGGGACCGTTTCATATGGGGATCAACGGCGTATTACTTGGAACAATTACAAGCTCGTTAGG